>JAAFHM010000575.1 GCA_013298375.1 Ignavibacteria bacterium
GGTGAGATTGTCTCGGTTATCGAAGATATTGCCGACCAAACCAATCTTTTAGCGCTCAATGCCGCCATCGAAGCTGCCCGTGCAGGTGAGCAGGGACGCGGCTTTGCGGTCGTTGCCGATGAAGTACGCAAACTTGCCGAGCGCACACAAAAAGCGACCAAGGAAATTTCGGCGACTGTTGTGCTGATCCAGCAAAACACGAAAAATTCGGTGCAATCTATGAACACCGCTACCAATCTCGTCCGTGAGGGCGGGCACTTTGTGAACGAGACCACAAGCGCTTTGGAGAACATCATTGTCAAAACCAGCACCGTTGCGGAGTTCATGAATCAACTGGCAAAATCTACCAGCGAGGAAGCAGAAGCAAGCGCCCTGATTGCCGAGCGCATCGGTTTTGTTGATACCCTGACCGAAAGTTCCTACGCGAAAGCACAGAATATCGCCGATTCAGCTGAAGAATTGGCAGAACTCACCGAAAAACTTCAGATCGTCGTAAGCCGATTCGTGTTGGCTTCGGGCGAGTGAGACGACTCAAGCAATTTTTCATGCAACTGGTATTCAATTTTTGTTATGCGACCCTTTTTTTCACTTTTTAGGAAAATTTTATGAAAAAAACATACGATTATCTCAAGAACGTGTGCTTGTTGTGCGCAGTTGTGCTGCTTGCCACCAGCGCAGACGCTCTTGCACAGGGCGTGACGACCGCAGGACTCAGCGGCTCGGTCACCGATGCCACTGAATACCTCAAAGCAATGGACGATGCTTTGGCAGGAAAAATCTCTATGGACGCGATTGTGATGAAAAACATCCCGTCGGCAAAAGTTCTGGCAATTCACCTTCCAAGCGGCACAAAATATGGCACTGTCGCTCGTGCCGATGGGCGTTACAACCTCAAAGGCTTGCAAGTTGGCGGTCCGTACCAAATCACGGTGTCGAGTTTGGGCTACAAAGAAGAGGTTCAAAAAAATGTGTTTTTGGGATTGGGTGAAATCAAGCGTATTGATTTTGCGCTCAATCAGCAAGATGTAACGACCAAAGAACTCGTCGTTACTGCCGTCAAGGACAATCGCTTTACGGCATCCCGCACTGGTGCTGGCACAGAAATCAACACGGCACAACTGAACAGCGTTCCGACGATTTCCCGTAGCTTTCAAGACATCGTGCGAACAAACCCGCTAACGGTTTCGTCGAACTTCGACAACAACGGCGATGCAGGTGCAATCAGCATTGCAGGGCAGAACAATCGCTACAAC
The DNA here is from genome assembly GCA_013298375.1 of Ignavibacteria bacterium. Taxonomy (GTDB): domain Bacteria; phylum Bacteroidota; class Ignavibacteria; order Kapaibacteriales; family UBA4661; genus PH2015. The sequence continues at coordinate 1,254 of JAAFHM010000575.1, forward strand.
AATCTCCAAGTGGATGGCTCGGTGATTAACGATATTTTTGGTTTGTCGTTTAGCGGTGCGCCGAGTGGTCAAGCGGGTGCGCAGCCGATTAGCTTGGACGCGCTTCAAGCCGTGCAGGTCTCGATCGCGCCCTTTGATGTGCGCCAAAGCGGTTTTACGGGCGGTTTGATTAACTCTATCACCCGCTCCGGCTCGAATACCGTCGAAGGCTCAGTCTATAGCTTTTTCCGCAATGCTGCGCTTGCCGGCGGCAGTCCGGATTCGCTTCGCACACCGCTCAACACCTTTAGCGATATTTTGCTGGGCGCTCGTGTTGGCGGTCCGATTATTCAAGACAAACTCTTTTTCTTTGTCAATGCAGAAACCAGAACCCGCACCGAACCTGTTACCGTCGGCATCAACGACCCACGTGCTGCGAATAATTTTGCGGTTTCGGCGGATTCGCTTCGTCGTATTATTGACATTGCCAAAACGCAATATGGCTACGACCCGGGCAATTTCGACACCTTCAACCGCACCATCAGCGCTTTTAAGGTTTTTGCGCGTTTGGATTGGAACATTGCCGATAACCACCGTCTGACCTTGCGCCATAGCTACGTGAACGCCCGCCAAGATCGTGGCGTTGACCGCAGCGCTATCAATCTCGCGCTTTCCAATGCGAAATATGTGTTTTCCAGCGTCCAAAACAATACCGTTTTACAATTAAACAGCACCTTCGGCAGCGATGCCAGCAATGAATTCCGTGTTTCGTACATGAGCGTACGTGATAGCAGAGGTGAATTTGCGGCGGGCAATTTCCCGTATGTTCAGATTGGCGCAGCACCCGGACGCACCGTCATTCTTGGTGTGGAGCAGTTTTCGCATGGTAATTATTTGAATCAGGACAATATCGAAATTACCAACGATTTTTCGCTCTTCATCGGCGCACACACGCTGACCATCGGGACGCATAATGAGTTTTTCACTTCAGAAAACCTCTTCTTTCCGTGGTCATTTGGTTCGTATTCCTACGGCAGCATCAGCGATTTTGCGAATGGTACGCCCTTCGGTTACATCAATCGCTTTGTTACCAATCCCGCGCAGTACGGAACGCGCCCCGTTACGCCGTTTCGCTCCATGCAGTTCAGTTTGTATGCTCAAGACGATTGGGATGTTTCGCCAAACTTCCGCGTCACAGGCGGTATTCGCGGCGATATTTATCTTTTCCCGCTTACACCATTTGCCAATCCGATTGCAGCACAGGCATTTCCGGGCTATCGCACCGACCGCGTTCCTGCGCCGTCCTTGCTACTTTCGCCGCGTATTGGCTTTAACTGGGATGTTTCGGGTGGAAGCCGTGTGATGCAGGTGCGCGGCGGAACAGGCATTTTTGCCGGACGCACCCCGATTGTTTGGCTCTCGAACCAGTACAGCAATACGGGAGTTGACGTAGCAACCAATTTCATTTTCAATGGCTCGGTTACTCGCGCTCGCTATCCGCAGCAATTTATGAAGCAAGATAACCCTCCGGCACGGCAACAAGGCTTGCAACCGGGGCAGTATCCGGCGTCCGTCAATTTTGTGGATGATAATTTCCGTATTCCGCAGACGTGGCGCTCAAGTATTGGGCTGGATCGCCAGCTTGTCGGCGGCTTTTCGGCAACGGCGGAGTTTGTGTTCTCGCAGCTCTTGACCTCGCCGACCTATAAAAATCTCCGACTTGGCACCTCAAAATTCAACGACTTTCTTGGACGACCCGTGTATAACTACGACGGCGGCGGCATGACGGCAAGTTCGCTCAACTATGCGTTTTTGCTCACCAGTGTTCAAGCGGGTTTCCAGACCAATTTCACGATTCAACTGGAAAAACGCGCCGGAGATGGCGGCGACGTGGAAGCGGAATGGTACAAAAATCTCGGCGTGAATCTGAGCTACACCAACGGTTCGTCGTGGGATGTCAACAGCAACCCCGCGTTTATTGCCGATGAAAACTTCAACGTTCCCGCCGCCGACCCGAATAATCTGCCGCTCACGCGCTCTAGCTTTGA
>JAAFHM010000316.1 GCA_013298375.1 Ignavibacteria bacterium
ATTCGGTATTTTGTTCCAATAGCATTAAGTATAGCGTACAAATGGGAACGAAGATTGACAAAGCTCGAATAAGCCTCTATCGGTAACCAATGATATTTGATAAACTTCCAGAGGATTTCAATTCGATTAAGCGTTGAAGAATAGGTCGGTAAGAATTCCAAGTGGACATTCTTGCGCCTCCACCGTTTTTCTGCCTCTCTCACTTCATCGGTATGATGTATCGGAGCGTTATCAATAACGAGAAACAACGGTTTCGATCTGGCAGAACGCCGCTTGATATACTCATCAATTGCCGCAATAATACAGCGATCATCAAGGTTTTTCTCAAAGACGGTACAGCGAAAGTGACAATCGCTGCGCAAGAAACCGACAACATTCAAGCGTTGGTGATGTCCTTGAGTACGAATCCCTATCGGACGATCGGGATGTTGCCATGCCATTGGCTGGGAGGCTTTCAGCGAAAATCCCGATGCATCAACATACGCTACCTCAACCTTGCCTTGCTCTTGCTGTTTCTCCAACCCTGCCAAACGTTTCGCCGCACGTTTGTACCGTTCCGGGTCAGGTTCTTTCGCAAGACGTTTACGAATCCGCCGAAAGCTTAAGCCATCCTCGCGTAAGCGGCGGCGAATCGTTGGAAGGCTCAGATCAATCTTTTTTTTTTCAACGCTACGGCTGCTTGTTTGATTTGTTGCGGATGCCGTTCTACCGTCCTGACAATCTGACGGTCTTGTGTGATCGTCGTTTTGCGTGGACGACCCGAACGCGGGGCATCGCTCAGACCGTCGAAAGCATATTCTTCCCACTGCGTGAGCCATGCGCTCACCGTGTCGCGGTCGCAGACAAAAATAGCGGCAAGACTATCAATCTTATAGCCTCGATTATTCAAAAGAATAGCTTGTGCACGGCGGCGGCGTTGGAAAGAAGTATCATCATGATAAATCGTTTCCAACTGCTTGCACGTGGCTTCATTCAAGGGCGTAACGAACTTCATCGGTACAAAAGATAGAGATTGGCTCAATAGAATTAGTGACAATTTCGTGATTTTGTGCCATTCCATCAAGCAATTACCGAATTTCTTTTGAGAAAGAACTTAGTAGTGCGTCAAGTAAGCTCTGCAATGCTTCGACGGGCTCAGATTCTATACTCAAAACGTTTCAAAACTGCATACGCAACACTCACCCGACCACTCTACTTGCCAGCACGTTTTTTTGCGCGGCGCGGAGGAGGTTCTTCGTTAAAGAGCATTTCAGCAACATCCTGCATGACATCGAAAAATTCTGCTTCGGAAATCTCCATACCGCCAAACGACATCATCTGGCTTTGGCTGTGTTTTTCCATTTCTTTTTCCATCTCTTTTTTCGTGATTTCGCCCGCCAATACGCGCTCGTAGAGGCTTTTTTGAAAATTCATTTCGGCAAGCGCGTGGTCAATATCGCGTGTCATTTCCTGCACAGGATCAACGCCAATTTTTTCCGCTTTTTTGAAATCTTTCGTCATTTTTCCTTCGTTGGTGCGCTCAATCTTTTTGCGTTCATCTTTGAGGCGTTGAAGTTGTCCGTTGCAAAGCTCTAGTTCGGAGCGAAGGCGCTCCATTTCCTGCTCTACAAGGTCGCGCAAGGCAGAATCTTCGCGCTCCAAAATATCGTCGAGGTCGGCGTACTCCGCTTCCAAATCCAGAAGTTCGGCAATATCGCCATGCTGATACGCGCCATTGATGCGCTGCATAATGCTATGCAAGCGTTTCTCAAGACTCGCATTTCCAGCCGCTTTGTCGGGGTGAAACTTTGCGGCGAGACGTTTATAGACTTCGCGGATGCTTTTCTGCTCTTCCTCCGGCACTTCGGGGGTGAAGTGGTTGAAAAAGTTAAAGCCCGCTTTATTGCGCTCTTCGGCTTGCTGGCGCATAAAATTGGCAAATTCTTCTTCGGACATTTGCGGTGGCATCATGTCGGCAAACATATCTTCCAAATCTTCTTTCATCCAGTGAAAATCGCTCCGCTCGTGCTTTGAGAAGACTTTGGAAGTGGCACATTTTTCCAAAATGATCTTCATTTCCTCCTGTGCTTTATGCAATTCCGCCATCTTGCTTTGAATCGCGCCGGCTGAGGCAGACATGATCTGCTTAATGTCGTCTTTGAGCCGTGTGAGCTTTGTTCGCTCGGTGGTAATCTTCTTGAGCAAGGTTTTATGCTGCTTGCGGAGCGAAACGAGTTTTTCTTCTTGTGCGTTCAAAACGCGCTTTGTGCTGAGTTGTGCCATGGTAAAATATTGATGGAAAACTATTGTTGAATTAACGACGGCGGAACAGACGGCAAATCCAGAATAAACGCTGCGCCTTGCCCCAATTCACTTTCGCAACTCACCGAACCGTGCATTGCCTCGACCATACGCTTGACAATCGACAAGCCCAAGCCCGTGGAATGCTCTCCGGCAGTCGGGCGAGCAGAAAGTTTGGCAAATTTAAGAAAAAGTCTGTCTTTATCCTGCGGAGAAAGTCCCGGACCTTCGTCGCGCACGGCAACGCGCACCCTCTGGCGCTCGGTGCGAGTGATACTGACAAAAATATTTTTGTCCGTTGGGGAATATTTCACAGCATTAGAAACGAGGTTTTCCAAGACCTGCACAAGCAGATTTCCGTCCGCAAGAACCAAGACGGAATCCTGCTCCGTGCGGAAGTGCATTTTGATACGCTTTGCTTCGGCACGCTGACGGAAATCCTCGACAACACCTTTGGTCAGCGTGGAAATATTGACGTTGCTAATAGTGATATTAATATTTCCCGTTTCGATGGCATTCACATCCAAAAGCTCGGTAATGATATTGTGCATCCGCTTTGATGTATCCTCAATTCTCAACACCTGCGCCCGCAAATCATCCGGCGACATTTTGTCGTAATAGGTGCGCAGCATTGAAGTCGTCATCATAATCCCCGTGAGCGGATTTTTCAGGTCGTGCGCCACAATGCCGAGGAAATCATTTTTTTCGCTATTAAGCTGCACAAGCTGAATATTCTGTTCTTGCAAGCGCGTATTAGCAATTTCGATTTCACCTGCTTGTTCATCCAAAATGCGGAGTTGGCGCTCTATTTCGACGGTGCGCTCTTCCACCATGCGCTTCAGCACACGATTCCGCTTTGCCAAATGCCGCGCCCAATACCGCGCTGCGCCATACATCAGCCCAACAATCGCTAACGCATACAGCACCCATGCCCACCAACGCGCATACCACGCGGGCTGGACAGTAAAGCGGTATTGCGTCGGTTCGCTCCAAAGAAATCCTTCTTGCTGGGCGCGAATTTGCAGCAGATAATCCCCGCTCGACACCGATGGGAAAATTTCTTCCGCATCAAATCGTGCTTCTTTCCATGCGGTGTCGGCGCTTACGATGCTGCCGTCGCTGCGCACATTGACAAGCCGCGTTTGATAGCGTACTTTTTCTGCCGGATAGCACAACGCCGTAAATTCTGCCTGCAAATACAAACCGCTAATGTGGTCGCGCTCTTCTCTGCCGATAGGCGCACCATTGGCGCGGAGCGAAACAATCGTCGGCATTTGGGTTTGCGGGACAAGTTTGGCAAAGCGTTTGGACAGTAGCAGCCCGGAGCGTGTCCCAAGCCATAGCTGGGTGGATTGGTCAATCACCATACTGCGAAAACTTGGCGACATGACCATCTTTTCCAAGCGCAAATCGACGGCAATAAGCTGGTTGCGAACATACATATACACGCCGTGGTCGGTAGCAAAAATCACACCACCTTGCGGAGCAATCGCCACCGAAAGCGCATTGCGCCGCGCAACTTCGCTGGAAAAGGGAATTGTATCGGCGTGGTTGTTGTGGCAATGCACCATGCCGTAGGTTGTAGCAAGCCAAACACTGGTGTCCGATTCCACAACAAGGTCATTGACGGCAAAGGGCGCATCGGTGGCAAAAGGCAGAGGGGCGCTTATATTCTCAAAACGGTCTTGTGGGCGGTTGTAGCGATAAAGATAGCCGTCATTGCTATTGCCGCCGCCATAGAGCGTACCAGAGGCAGCTTCGTGTACCACGATAACGCCCCCCTTTACTCCCCGTGCAGAATCATACCGTTTCATCGTGCCGTCGGGCTGTATCGCCACAAGGCGGGCGTTTGGATTTTGTGCAGCCCAGACGACCTCCTGTTTATCACTGAACACTGTGGCGTAAAAGTTTTCTGGCGGTTGCTTTTGAATAACGCCCCAAGCCCCATCTTTTGCGGTGATAAGGTATCCGCCCGATGTGGCGCACCAGACACTCCCATCGGAGCGCTCGGTCATCGAAATAATGCTCCCCCAATCTTGATTACTTGCCCGCAGAATTTCTCTGCTTGGTGTGCCGCGCAAATACGGATTGATGCGTAAAAGCGCCGCGCCGTCGCTCACCAAAATATCTCCATTTTTTGCCAACAACAAATGCTGAATAAACGGGCGGTCGAAAGGAAGTTCCGGCTGGAAAAATGTGTAAGGGTGCAAGAGCGTTATGCCGTCGTCGGCGCTTACCCAGACATTGCCATCGCTTCCGGCGCGAACATCGTTAATCGTTTTTGAGTCAACATACGAGAGATGGCGTATTTGCTTGGTTTCTGCCTGAAAAAGATGCAATCCCAAGTACCACGTACCGATGTAAATATTGCCCGCGTTGTCCAAGCCAAAGCAGCTTGCGTCGCGTATCGGGGCGATTTGCTTCCATGAGCGTCGCGCATCGGTTTCGCCGAGGGATGTTTCAAAAATCCCGCTACTTGTTGCCACCCAAACCAAGCGCTTTACTTTGTCATAAAGTAGAATAGCGCTCACCGACATAAAGGAAGTATTTTTAACGGGAATTTCGAGAAATTTTTCTGCTACTGGATCGAACCGAAACAGCCCGTGTCCACGCTGAGAAGCGGCAATGATTGTGCCGTCGGATTCTTCGGCAAAGGAAAAGGTGCGACTAAAACTATCGGCAATATAGCGGGCAGCAAAGGGAAAGCGCTTCATTGCGCCTTTGCGAAGGCGCACAATTGCATCCGGCTCACCAAGCCAAATGTCGCCATTGGAAGCCTCAAAAATTGATTTTGCATAAAACAACGTTGAATCCGTCCGCACCGTAGCACCCATGCGCACAACGGGAAAGCGCACCGAATCGGTATCTTCACGGATTTTGACCAGTCCCATATCCGTTATCACCAGCACCTCGCCTTTGCTTGTGCGCACCATGCCTTTGACGTATTGGCTCGGTAAATTCTTATGTAACGTCGAGTGCCTGCCGTCGAAGCGCACAATACCTGCATCGGAAGCCGCCCAGACAAAACCGCGCCCGTCTTGGATGGTAGCTTTGATAAGGTCGGTCGGTAAAACGTTGCCCAAATTGTAGTTAATAGCTTGCATATCGGTTTGACCTGCAAATGCGAAGTCAAAGACAAAACACAGCAAAATAGGGCTTGCCATGAGGACGCAACACAAAGGAAGCATTCCTAGCCACAGCAACAGCCGCGAAGCGGGTGAAACAGGCATAAAACACACAAACAATGAATTGATATGGTGAAACGGCAATACTAAACGCCGCGTGATAGCGATGACAGCTCGTAAATGTCTGAAAAATAGAGAACTTCAACGCCAAAAAAGAACAAGAACTCTCGACAAAAAAACCTTCACAAAATAAGGATTTTCTTTTATTTCGCACGTTCTATCTGCATTATTGAAAAAAAAGTATGTTTTTTCGAGGAATCTCTCCCAGCATTATGGTCAAGGTCTCCGTAAACGTCGGAAGTGTATTGGTTCTTTCCGTGCCATGCGATATTTATACTCAAAAAGGTCGAAAAATTCTTCCCGTCCGGCGGCTGAAGATA
>JAAFHM010000016.1 GCA_013298375.1 Ignavibacteria bacterium
TGCTACCCGATACGACAAAACTGCTCGCAATTATCTGTCCTTCGTTTTTCTGGCAAGCACCATTTTATGGCTCTTGTAGAATTTGTAAACACGACCTAGGAAAGCGTAGGACGGAAAGAAAAAATCTCACCCGTTACGATTTTCCTTGCGCAGAATTATCGAGATTTTTAAGTTAGTGTAAAATTAACACGAACAAAAAAAAACAAGAAGAAACCTTGATACCATGAGCTTCACTTACAAATACCCTCGTCCTGCACTTGCGGTGGATTGTGTTATTTTCGGGTTTGACCACACGCAAGAAACGCCGGAATTGCAAACCCTTTGTATTGAGCGCAATATTGCTCCATTCAAGGGAAAATGGGCATTGCCGGGCGGTTTTGTTCAAATGGACGAAACGCTGGATGCGGCGGCTGCCCGCGAATTGAAGGAAGAAACCGGAATTGAAAACGTGTATATTGAACAGCTTTACACGTTTGGTGCGCCAGACCGCGACCCGCGCGGACGCACCGTTTCTGTTGCCTACGTTGCGCTGGTGAATTTGGAAAAACATCATTTAGACGCAGGAACCGACGCGAAGTCGGCGGCGTGGTTTCCCATCAACAAGTTGCCAGCATTGGCATTCGACCACAAACTTGTCGTGAAGACAGCCATCGAACGCTTGCGGGGCAAGGTGCGCTATCAGCCTGTCGGGTTCGAGTTGCTGCCCGATGAATTTACGTTGAGCGAACTCCAAATGCTCTACGAAACAATATTGGAGCGCACGTTTGACAAACGGAACTTTCGTAAAAAAATTGACGGTTATGGTTTGCTCATCGAAACAGGCGGTATGCGACGCGGCAAGCCCAATCGCGCCGCAAAACTCTACCGATTCGACAGCAAGCGCTACAAAGCACTCGAAAAACACGGCTTCCTCTTTGAACTCTAACCAAAAACAAACAAACAACCAAAGGATAAAACAATGGCTGCACCCCGCACCGATACTGGCGTTATTGTCGGACGCTTTCAGATACACGAGTTGCACGAGGCTCACCGTGCCATTATTGAGAGCGTTTTAGCGCAACATCGCAAAGTGATTATGTTTCTCGGCGTGTCCGCAACGCTTGTGACGAAGCACAATCCGCTTGATTTTGTCGCCCGAAAAGAGATGATATTGCAGGCATTTCCGCAGTTGACGGTCTTGGCGTTGCCTGATATGCCATCGGATAAGGATTGGAGCAAAGCACTTGACCAGCGCATACGCGAGGTTGCTCCGGTTGGCGGCGTGATGCTCTATGGTGGGCGTGATAGCTTCATTTCGTGCTACTTTGGTGATTTCCCAACGCAGGAATTGGAGCAACGGGTCTTTGTTTCGGGAACGGAAGTGCGGAAAAATGTCAGCAGCGAGGTAAAATCTACGCCGGATTTCCGCGCAGGGGTTATTTATGCGGCGTACAACCAATACGATAAGGTCTATCCGACTGTTGATGTTGCTATCGTGCGCGACGATACAGTGCTGCTGGGCAAAAAGCCCAATCAGGCGAAATACCGCTTCATTGGCGGCTTTGCAGACCCCAGAGATGACAGTTATGAGCAAAGCGCCACACGCGAAGCGTTGGAAGAAACGGGCGCGGAGGTCGGTGACGTGCGGTATTTGGGCAGCGCAAAGATTGATGATTGGCGCTACGCAAGCGAAAGCGATAAAATTATGACGCTGTTTTTTATGGCGAAGTACGTTTTTGGTCGGATTCAGCCGCAAGACGATATTAGTGAACTGCGCTTTTTCCGCTTTGCTGAATTACAACGCGCCGATATTGTGCCAGAACATGGCGTACTCTATGATTTGCTCAAGCGAACTATTCCCGAACTTGGCAGCAGCACTCATTGAGGCGCAGATTTGCCATAAGTATTCCGTCCGTCCAACAGGAGTGCGAACGCAGTTCGCTCTTTTGTTCGTTTCTCGCTTGTGCGAATTTCATGCGCACTTCAATTTCTCAATTTTTTTTGCCCCAAAAAGATAGTGTACTTTGTACAATAACAAAAAATTCTTCATCTTTTCCTCTACGACCATGAACCGCAAGAACAACATCCTTCTTCTGACCGACAGCTACAAAGTCAGTCATTACAAGCAATACCCACCGGAGACAAGCACAATTTATTCGTATTTTGAATCACGGGGCGGGCGTTTTGATAATGTCGTATTTTTTGGTTTGCAATATTATTTGAAAGAATATCTTGCCGGACAAATCGTAACGCAAGAAACAATCAATGATGCAGCCTTCATGTATGAAAAACACTTTGGTAATCCGGCGCTTTTTAACCGTGCCGGATGGGAGTACATTCTCCAGCGTCATAACGGGCGCTTGCCTGTCCGCATTAGAGCCGTGCCGGAAGGCAGCGCCATCGCCACACACAACGTGATGATGACGATTGAAAACACCGACCCCGAATGTTACTGGTTGACAAATTTTCTGGAAACACTTTTGGTTCAAACGTGGTATGGCAGCACGGTTGCGACGCTTTCGCGGGAAATTAAAAAAGTCATTTTGCGGTATTTGGAGGAGACGGGCGACGCGGCACTGATAGATTTTAAGTTGCATGATTTCGGGTTTCGCGGCGTGTCGTCGGTGGAATCGGCAGGCATAGGCGGAGCGGCGCATTTGGTGAATTTTATGGGAACCGATACCGTGCAGGCGCTCACATTTATTCAGGATTTTTACAATACGGAGCAGTGCTACGGGTTTTCGATTCCGGCGGCGGAACACAGCACGATTACATCGTGGGGGCGTGAAAACGAGGCAAAGGCGTACGCAAATATGCTTTCGCAATATCCCGAAGGTTTGGTGGCGTGTGTGAGCGATTCTTACGATATTTACGCTGCTTGCGACCAACTTTGGGGGCAGCAACTCCACGATGCCGTGCTGAATCGCAAAGGAACGCTTGTGGTGCGCCCTGATTCGGGCAAGCCATCTGAAGTCGTTTTGAAGGTGTTGGAAATACTGGGCAATCGCTTTGGTACGAGCCAAAATGCGAAGGGCTTTAAAGTGCTACATCCCAACGTCCGCGTGATTCAAGGCGACGGGGTTGATTACGACTCGATTGGCGAGATTTTAAGCGTTCTGAAGCAGCATCATTGGTCAGCCGACAACATTGCCTTTGGCATGGGCGGAGCGCTATTGCAAAAACTTGACCGCGATACCCAGAAGTTTGCCTTCAAATGCAGTGCCGCCGTTGTGGGCGGAGTGGAGCGTGATGTTTTTAAACAGCCCATCACCGATAGTGGCAAAAACTCGAAACGCGGGCGTTTGAAGTTGGTGCGTACGCCCGAAGGCGGCTTCACAACGGTTGGTGCTGATTCGGACGGTGCAGATGTACTGCAAACGGTGTTTGAAAACGGCTATCTAACGAAAGAATATACGTTTGATGATGTCAAGCGGAATGCGGCGTTGTCGTAGTATATGAATTATCTGACACTTACACCTTATCCTTGCCAACCAGACTGTACAGCTTTGGAATATGCTTGAGCAAGTTTTTGGTCGTATTTATTCTTGGCGAATTGTTTACCATTATACTGTCTGGCAAAGCCCGCCCAGTTTTTTTGTTGGAGGAGAACGACCATATTTCGCGCTTGGATAAATGCTCCAAAAGATTGTAATTGCTCGTTTTCGCCTGTTTCGTAGGCTGTTATCATATCTTCGGCGCTTTTGTATCCGGCAGCAACGCAGTTGAATCCCATAATTTGGAACATTCCCCACGATGCAGAGCGGTTTGCAGCCTTGCTGTCTATTTTTCGGGCGCGTTCCAAGCGCTCGTATTCTGCTGTTCCGCCTTTGTAGAACTTCGTTGTCCATGTTGGATAGAGAATGTCAGCGTTTGCGGCATTGGAAAGCGCTTGCGGATCTTTGCCAACGGCGGCAAGTTCGTCCCAAAATTTGTGTCCCTCGAAAAGAATTTTGAGCTGCCCGTTGGACAAAAAGCCGCTTCCCAGTGCTTCCACCTCCGTTACAGCCTTGAGAGCCGCCGGAGCAATCTTGAGTTTTTTTGCCAAATTCACGATGTCGGTGTCCGTCAGGCGTTTGTCGGCAGCAGGCACAACGTCGCTGCTCACGCCGAGCGTACTTTCGTCGCCGTCATTGAAGCCGAATGCCTGTGCCACCGAGCGGGTTTCATTGCCCACGATGCCGTCAGCATTGAGTTTCTGGGCGGTTTGGAACTTCTTTGTTGCCTCAAGCGTGGCTTTGTCGAATGTTCCGCTTGCCTTGCCGGAAAGCAGTTTTTGTGCGATGAGGAAATTTTGCCAGTCTTTGACATCGCTTCCGGTGGAGTTGAGTTTGAGGAGCATAGTTTTGTTGAGATTGAGGTTGAAATTATGATTGTTCTTTTTTCTCTAACTTGCTTAAAAGGCTTGGGACAAATGTCTCGCTAAACCCAGCAGCAAAGCCAAAGATAACGTAGTACATAGTCAAAACCGCCCCTTGTAAATTTTGTCCAATAGCCGAAAGTATGATGCCGGTTTTCAGTATCATATAGATGAACGCCGCACCAAATACGGAAATGCAAACCCGTTCAATACCTTGAAAAGTATACCAAAATATCCACCAACCACTGGGAACGTCTTTTTCAAAGACCACTTCCCTAATTCTTCGTTGTACCGACCAAAAACCACCGATGCTACCTGCGGTACATACAAAAATAAGGGAGCGAAATTCAGGATAATACCAGTGAAGTTTGAAATAATATACAATCATTGAATACATAATGCTGATAAAGGTCAAAGCAAAAATGGTCGTCGTATAAGTAAGGCGAAATTTCAACTGTTTTTTATAGTCATCATTTATTTGGTCATAGATTTCACTGAATTCCTGATTTACCCTAGCAATGACATCTTCCCGATCAATTTTTGTACTTGAGAGACCAAGAGTCAGCAAATTTGCAATACGTACTTTCATATCTGAAAGCTCTTGAGGACTAACCTTGTTTAGAACCCCCTTAACACGTAAATACTCTGGTTTCAAATTATTAAAGCGATCTTCAAGAGTAGTTCCATCTTCATCAATCAAAATGCTTAATGATAAAGCTACGTTATTTGCCTGACAGTCATAAATCATATAATTACTTCCGCGTGCGAGAATATGGGTAATGGTGTTACCACGTTTATCCTTTGAACCAACCGCAAAAGAACTTATTCTCTCCTGGGCTTTCTTCTGTTCATCTGAAATGCTAACACTACTGGTTGTGGGGGTAGGATTCGGTGCTAGCTCCCCGGCACTTTGATTAGTAGATTTTGTGATATCAGCCATAACTGAACTCCAATAATTGATGTATGATTTTTTCTGAATTATTTATTCTTCAATTATTCCAGCAAACATCGGTAAGTTATTGTTGAAAATGATTTTGTGATTCGGCATGACCTTCTGTGCCGCATCTCTTCCGTTTTGAATAAGTTCCGCTATTTGCGCTGACGTAAACGTGCGAATATCAATCGGCACATCGTTGAGAGGGCGAATGTTGGTAATGGCGATTTCTCGCTCTGTTTTTCCGGCGGGCGTAATACGTGTGCCGCTTGCAATCTGCGTGTTTACGTCGCCCATCGTGCGCAAATCATTGTTCACAATTTCGCGGTTCATTATTTCCATACTCCATTCTATCATCGTGAGCAGGCTGCCTGTTTTGAAGATATTTGTTGGCAAGCGGTCTGCTTGGCAGGAAATACAAACAATCTCGGTAATATCGCGGGTGTTGCGGTCTTTGAGAGCCGATTCCAAGGGTGAAACATGGACTAAACCGCCGTCGGTAAGCCATCGCCCTTTGACTTCGATAAGCGGCATGATAATCGGCAAATGAGCGCTTGCCAGCAGATACCCGATAAAATCAGGTTGCTGAGGCTCTCCGTCGGCATAGATGCCTGTTTCGATGTCGGTGTAGCCTGTTTTGAGCAGTACGGGGCTTGCCCGCATTCTGTTGATGTCGAGAGTGCGCTTCAGAAGGTCAATGAGGGGTTTGGTGCTGGTCAGCCCGTTGAAGTTTTTGGTGAACACTTCCGAGACAAGAATATTCACCAGCGAGCGCTCTTTTACGAGGTCGGAGGGCTGAGTAACGTTCTTCATCCAAAATTCTATCAATGCCTCGCCAATCTCCTTCCAACGAAGGGTTGTGCCGGATTGAAACTGCGGCTTGGCGGCGGCATCGGTCAAAAACGCGCCATTTAATGCGCCAACCGAGACACCATAGATGTAGTCCGGCTGGAAAGTCTTGAGAACTTCGGCAACAGCGCCGACTTGAAAGGCTCCGCGCACGGAGCCGCCGGAGAGGACGAGGGCTTTTTTCATTTGATATTCAGGTTGATTTTGAGACAGCGATTTAGATGGATAAAGAGTGTGCATTTTGGATTACAGACTTGATATCGCCGTATCTAATATCACCTTTGTTTAACTCAATTCTTTCAAAAAACTCAGTGTTTTGAAGATTGTGACGGACAGTTCTTTGTCCAATTCTCCATACACCCGCATAACCAGTTGAAATAAAGAGAGGTTGTCGCCCATACCATGATTCTTCTTGAATCAGTTCTTCTGCGAGTGTGGCTAAATTTTTGAGATTTTCTTTATCCGAATCATCTAATCTTGCAATACTATTCTTATCTCGTGAACTTTTGACCTGAATTAACATCAAGTGCCAAAATCCCTTATTATCAGCTGTTTTATGATGCTTGTGCAAAGCAAATACGTCAGCAGGCGATCTGCTACCACTGGAACGGCAAACTAAATAGGAGTTAGACATATTCTCAATTTTTTTTATGATATATTCTTCTGCGTCGGCACCTCGCTGAACCGTACTGGTTCCGTCAGCCATAGTGAGGTTTTGCTCGTTTATCATATCTTGTCGCCATCTATTAACCAATTTTGCTACAAAAACTTCAAATTTTGCCTGTGCTGTAACTTCAAGGTAAGTTTTCATATAGCTGCTGTTAAAAATTTGATTATGAATAAATTAAGGTGTTTCTATTTTTAATATAACTTCACTCAAGTTTATGGAAACATTTGCTCCCTCACCTCTTCGCCCCTTCCGCCAAACACCAATTTCCTTCCGAATGCGCCTTCTGGTACATCACAATCACTCTATTTCCAAATACCGAAAAAATTCAGTAGATTGAATGGGAACGATGATTGTTATTTTTTATCCGACGTAATAATGACCTCTACACCGCTTCAAACCGAACACCATCAGCCATTAAGCAACCTGCAACGAGAACTTCTGACGCTCTTTGCTCACAACGTTCCGGAACGGCACTTGCAAGAACTCAAATCGCTTATTGCCCGCTTTCTCATGGAACGCGCCATTGAAGAAGCAACGGCAATGTGGGATGAACGTGGATATTCCGATGAAAACCTTGTTGCAGAGGCACGTTCTGGAAAACTTCGTGCAGAACTGTGATGAAACATATAGTGCTTGATACCAATATCTTCGTTATCATCCTCTCCCAACACTCCGCATATCACTGGCTTTTACAAGATATTATGAGCGGGCGATATACAGTCTCGGTAACAACTGATATTCTGTTGGAGTATGAGGAAGTTCTTGCCGTAAAGTATAGTCGTGCCATAGCCCAAACGTTTATTGCGGGGTTATTGGATTTACCGAATGTCCATTTAATTACCGTCTATTTCCGATGGAACATCATCACGATCCGACCCTGACGACAACAAATTTATTGATTGTGCCATCACAGCAGGAGCGGATGTGCTGATTACGGAAGACCGTCATTTCGACATCATGAAAAATCTCACATTTCCTCAAATAACAATAGCTTCCTTGCAAGAATTTAGCATCAGTACCTCATCCTCATCCGCACCAGGGTAGTGGTCTGGTTTTTCTGGGTAGTTATTGACAGTCGAATTTGCCAAAGTAAAATCAGTAGTCAGTCTTTTTACCCTCCTCACAACTCTCCCTCGGCATCTGCCCCGCCTTGGTCGGCATAATACCCACCACCTTGCTATATCCTTCCTGCTTTTTGCGTTGGTTGCTGCGCCATGCCAGTCCGCCGAAGATGCGCACCGCCCACTACATCAGACGTTTGTCAAATGAGGGGACTTCCAGCACCGTCATTGCTTCCAAAAAACGGCAGCGTTTCTACACTCCTCAGCAGCCCCAACGGGGGAGTATCGGACTAAGTTTCATTGCATCAAGGGTTTTGAACAAACGATGGATAAAAAATAAACTCCACAACGGGCGAAACACCCAAGTCTGCACCACAACGAGTGCAAATGGGATATTCCGGCAACGTCACCGGGAAGAATGGTGATAGTGGACCATGACACGAATATAGTATCAAAGGAGGCACAAGTCAAGAATTACTGTACGAGAATTGTACGAGAATTGTACGAGAATTGTACGAGAATTGTACGAGATTTGTACGAGAATTGTACGAGATTTGTACGAGAAGTTTGCACAGTATTTCGGCACGACAGTTCCAGCGTGTAGGGGTATTTATGGCTTGGAAGCCTGAATATAAGCGGTTGCTTTTTCTATGTAGGCAGCTTCTACGCGATACCGCGAACCGTCCGGCAGCAAAGCCGTTACCTCATTGTAAGCATCGCGCACCAAGCGGCAGTGCGCCGGATTGATAATCACTCCCCGCGATATACGCACAAAACCATGCTCCAACAATTTTTCTTCGTGACGCTTGATTTTGCGAGCATCCATAATGGCTTGCCCGCGTAGGCGGTGCAGAAAGGTGTAATTCCCCGATGCCAGACAATGCGTAATATGCTGAATACTCATAATCTCAATTTGCCCATTAGCATTGCGTGCCGATATTGTTGCTGGGTCGTCGTGATCTATTGGCTCTGGCTCTACTGCACTTGACGACAAGGACTCCTCTTCTACCTGTTGAGCGCGTACTTTGTCCCACAAACGCTGCTCTATGGCTTCGCGCTCAAGCACCTTTTTAATGCCACGCTCAATGCCTTCGACAAAGGTTTGGGTTATAATCGGTTTGTCAACATAATCAACCACGCCGTAGCGCAATGCTTGCTTGAGATATTTATCGAACTGCGTAATCATCACGATGGTAAAGGTACTGCGCATTTCCTCGCCAAGAATATCCAGCATATCGAAGCACGTGCCGGTCAGGAGTTCAATATCTAAGAGCAGGAGTTGCGGGCGCAAACGGAGAATAAGTTCCGCACTATTTTCCACATCATCCGCCTCGCCGATGACGACAATACGACCAGCAAAATGACGGTCGAGATATATTTTGACGGTTTCACGAACACGAGGACTATCCTCAACAATAACAGCACGAACAGGATCGTGGGACACCACCGATGGAGAAGCAGGAAATTTGAACATAGAAATACACCGCAAAAAAATATGAAAAGAACCATTACTTGGCGCACAAGCAGTCGTTGTTGCTAAAACAGCGCACCATGATATAAAAAATTCCGCACAAAAACAAGCGCCAGGCGAAAGACTCGCAAAAAATGGTTCGCACACCTGAAAAGCGAACTGCGCTCGCACTCCTCTTGGACGTGGCGCTTGCGTTCCGTCTAGCAAAAAGCCGCCTCCACAAAACAAGTGTGGAAGCGGCTTTGCGCTCAATATTCGTGAAAATACGATAAGCCGAATTTTGTCTTTTGTCCGGCTGTATAAGAAATGACAGCCAAGGCAAGAGGCGATTATTTATCTGGGAGGCGCATTGCTACGCCCCTCGTGCAGCCTACCCGAATGAAGCGTGTGCGAGGCGTACCCCACCCCACCGTTACACGAGCCGCGTAATGACTGCCTTTGTGGGCTGGTCTCCTCATTCTTACTTGACTTTGCTCCTTGCGGGGCTTGCCGTGCCATTCGATGTTACCATGAATGCGGTAAGCTCTTACCTCACCGTTTCACCCTTACCATGCAGTTTTAATGCCGCGTGGCGGTTTGTTTTCTGTGGCGCTATCCATCGGCTTGCCCCAAAGCGCACGATTTTTCGTGATTTCCCGCTTTCGGACTGACCGTCCGGCAGTTAGCCGGCGCAATGCTCTTTGGAGTTCGGACTTTCCTCAGAAAGCGCATGAAATCATGCCTTTCCGCAATCGCCTGTATTTCCACGATGTTTTTCTCACTATGTCACGACAAACATTCTCAAATCGGAATGAGCGGCATTTCCTCAGGAAACAGAAGCCGACCACAGCCTTCGCAGGTAAAAATCATTTTGTACGTGCGCATCTCCACGATGCGCTGTGCCGGAACCGCACTAAAACAGCCCGAACAGCAGTTTTTCCGTATTGTAACGGTCGTATCGTTGTGGTACTCTTTAATGTGTTCGTATTGAACAACAAGATTTTTCGGTAACTGCGCCAGCAAATCCGCACGACGCGATAAGAACGACGTAATTTCGCCGTTATGTTCGCTCGAAAGGTCGCGCAATTCGTGTTCGCGGTCAGCTAGACGCATAGCAGCATCTTCCATATCCTCGCTTTGTCCGTCATGCACACGGCGCAAATTGTCCTCCGTCAGCATGGTCGAAGCGATTGTTTTTTCGACATCGCGCAATTCATTTTTGAGCGATTCTACTTCTTTGGTAATCGCGTCAAATTCACGATTATTTCGCACTTGAAATTGCTGCTCGGAGAGCTTTTTCTCTTTGTCGTGAATTTCTTGTGCGCGGATTCGTGCATTGGCGCGGGTTTGGATAATGTCGTCAATATGCTTTTGTGTGGTGTCCACCGCTTGCTGGCGCATACGGACTTCCTTTTCAAGCGCCTTGACCTCGTAGGGCAGATCCCCGAGTTCTTCTTGCAATTCGGCAAGTTCATTGTCAATGCGTGTGATTGCCGCCAATAGTTGGAGTTGTTCGAGAACCATAGTTCTTTCCTCGTTTGCAGGTAAAAATCGTGCTGTAAAGTGATAACAATATGCGTAAAAAATACATTTGTGTCGTCGTCATCCGCGAATCGTATCGTGCTGTTGGCGTTGGTATTCTTCGGTATGCGGGTAGTACAAAATTGGGTTGGGAACTCTTGAGGAGCGCACCACGCGAAGGTTTTGCCCTTGTTCCTGTGCAATCGCTTCCGCCAGCGCCGCCAATCCAAGCGGAACAAACTGCTCCATCTCGTAATGCCCAGCATCAATGAGCATCATCACGCCTTTGGTGCGATGAAAATCGTGATATTTTATATCCGCCGTGATGAAGGCATCCACCCCAGTCGCCAAGGCTGCATCAATAAATGAGGCACCGCTTCCACCGACAATAGCTATACGCTGAAGGTCGGGCTTGCTGCCCAGCGTATAACGCAATGGCGCAGAGGTAACAGCGTGAAGCCGTGCGGCAAAATCGGCGATCGCTTCAGGGGCATTAAGTGAACCAACAATTCCCATGCCAAAACCATCATATTGAGCGTCTGGCACAAGCGGCTTTTCGACGCTTATATCCAAGCGCTCCGCCAGCAATGCACTAGTCCCTTTGGGAAAAGCATCGAAATTGGTGTGCGCCACAACCAGTGCTATTCCTGCGGTTATGAGCCTCGTGCAGATGCGTCCAACCCGCTCAGAATCGGTGATTGCCACCAGTGGTGCAAAAATAAGCGGGTGAAACGATACGATGCAGTCCGCGCCACATTCTACGGCTTCTTCGGCAATGCTTTCGGTCAGTTCCATTGTCACAAAAACCGATGAAATTTCGGTGCGACCACTTTGGAGTTGTAACCCAATGCGGTCGCCTTTCATCGCCACGCTTGGCGGAAGGCGGCTTTCGAGGGATTGTACGAAAAGATGAAGATTCATGGTGTTGCAAATGTAACAAACTTTCGTTTCATTTCACGCAGCACTGCAAAAGAATCTCGTAAAAGCAGAAGAAACCTCGTTTCTCAATCTAGGATGCGCACAGCCAATATAAGCGAAAATATTCCCGTGCATCTGTCCACGATGCAACCGACGTAAAATTTGCTAAGGAAGCCATCTGCCGAATCATATTCTCATTGAATTTATGCGAATACTCCGTGTGGATGCGCTCTGCAAGCCCAATTTCTATGCGATAATCAGCAATAGAAACGGTGTGATACCGCGTACTCTCCAAAAATAACTCCACACGCGATTCGCCAGCATTGTAGTAGGCAACGTGTTTATAGGCTTCAATCGGAAAATCTGCGGCAAGTTCGCGGTTCAAGCGGTGCAAAATGTTGAGATTAAATGCCGCCGTAACGCCCGCCGCGTCGTTGTATGCTTCGTGCAGTGCCGAAATTGGTTTCTCTGGACTTGCATTCATGTCGGCGGCAAGCAGCAACACGTCATTTTCCCGCAAGAGCGCCCGCAGCTTCAAGAAAAACTCCGCAGCCTCGTTGCGTGTGAGATTACCAATGGTGGAACCAGGAAAGTATATCAGCAGTTGAGTTCCTGCATAATGCTCGTTGCGCTGCATTGTCAGATATCCAACCCCTTGCAAAAACTCTGCGCAAATAGGCTGCATATCTATTGCGGGGAATTCTTCTTGCAACTGCAAAGATGATGCGTAGAGAAACTCCTCCGAAATATCAATCGGCAAATACCGCATGAGTGCTTGATTGGTCATTTGGCGGTTGCGCATAGCATGAAGCAAAGCGCGGGTTTTCTTGCCGCTTCCCGCGCCGAGTTCGACAAGCCAAAAATTCGCCTCTGCACGGCTCAGTATCTCGTCTGCGGAGGATTCCAAAATTTCCTGCTCACATCGCGTCAAGTAATATTCGGGCAGAGCGGTAATCTGCTCGAACAACTCAGAACCACGATGGTCGTAGAGATATTTTGGCAGGAGATATTTGCTTGGATTCAGTAAACCGCGCACGGTGTCGGTTTGCAAGCCGCCAAATTCATCGCCGCGCAAGTGAATAAGCGGCAAAACAGGATTGATTCTGCCTTCTGCGGAAAATTGTGTTGCGGACGTAGGGGTAGAAGTGTTGTCGAGGCGCAGAACATCAGGCTTTGACGGCGATACATCGGTAAAGGACATGAAGAATCACGAGGGAAAACCGAAGCAGTAAGGCGCTTCGGATAGTGTGTGGTAATGAGGTTTAGCCAATAGACAAACGCAAAACAAGGGGGAATATTGTGCAACCGTCTTGGTTGGCTCCGTCCCTGTGACCTTTTTAGGCTTCAGATGGCGCAGAATTGCTGACTTCGTGTTTGCGCTCTCGTATGATTTCTATAGTTTGTTTCAGCAAGTCCGTAAAAATTCTGAAGCTCTCATCTGCCGTCAATTTTTCTGCAACAAGCTGCTCAAATGCTTTACTTTGGAGATTATTTAGTTGCAAAAGGGCTTGGTGGCAGAAAGCAAATTTGTCGATTATTCCTCATCAAGCCAGTATCGAAGCTAGATATGAAAATTGCATTTCGCACTTACCAACTTAAACCCTGCTATGCCGACTGAGGTGGCATAGGCGAAATAAATATCAAAGAGATGATTGGAATCTGACGACGATAGTATGCTTATTCACCGCTCTTCAGTAATCGTTGTGACGGTCATTGTTTGATTATGCAATTCGCAATTCAGGAGTTCGCCGTGTGGACAAATTTCGCCATATGAATAGAAACCAGTCAAAGCGGCATTCGTCCCCAAAATATCGCGTACCGCTCGGACCTCATCGGCAGTGCGCCGCCCAAGAACGAGTTTGCGCCCGACACAACTGACCAGTACGCCCAATGAACGCTGGTTGTGTTGATGAAGTTCGGAAAGATTCAATGCCTCATTTGCGGCTTTGGAAGCACCCCCAACAAGTTGGTCAAAATTGGCAATCATCAGTCGGCAAGCATATCCAACGGGCATATTGCCGGCAAAGACCATGCTATTGTCGTCCTCATTTATAGAAAGCACTGTGCGGGTGATTGCCTCACGCGAACCATCCTCAGGGCGAATGCTCAATGGGAAGAGAAGTGATGCACCCGGCAAATCTTTTGCCTTGTCACCCAATAGGGTTTTGTAGAGTTGTAATGCGGGTATCCCATCAATTTCGTACAACACGTTGGCTTCTGATTTCGTGATACGGCGGTCTTGACCAAACGCATTCCACCCTCCTACCGAACCATGACCAATTCTTAGGTCTTCGCCATAAAAACCAATCACCGCAACACGACCCGGTACCAGAGGTGAATTAACACTTACCGCCGTTTTTTCAAAATGCGCAGCGTCGCCCGCCAAGCCACCAGTGATAGGAATATTCGTGCCAAGAACCGATGCAATGCCCCGCACAAGCTCCGTACCGTTCACAATATGCCCATCAGAAATAAGCATCGCCAAGCGCAAGCCCGTTTTATCAAGTGCAGAGCCAAGTTTTTCTCCTGCTTGATACGATTCTGCCATTGCCTGAACATCGGTGTATTCGACATGAATACTCGCATCATCAAATTCGATTGCTGTTGCTACGACAGAATTATCCAAGACTTCCTCAGCAGAAATTTCACCTGCTGTGGTACAGCCAATAATCTCTGCATTTGCGTAGCGCGAACGCAATTCCGCATAGCGCTCATCTAAGCCATTGATGCGCGAAGCACAGAAAAATAAGACGAGTTGAGGATGAAAAACAGTATCCGAACCCGAAAGCATCTGCCACTGTGTTGGCTCTGTCCATGTCAGTTGTTCGATTTTCATGATAAATGTGCCTTTCGCGCCAATGGAACGATAAAAAATTGGAACGATAAAAAATAGTATTAAAATTTTCTTAGTTTGCCGCTTTGAAGCGCTTTGTATGCGGTATCGGCTCCTGCTTGAACGACAAATATCAAACCGCCAAAACGTGGGTCTTTGGTGAACCCTTGTTTGAACCGAGCATAGATCTGCTGGGCAATAACGATGATTTTCATTAAACCAAAAACATAGTAAAACACGATATGGTCTATTTTGCGCCCGCTTTGGTCTGCATAGCGCATGACGACTTCCTCACGGGTTAAATTTCCTTCCAATGCCGTCAGACCAAACATTTTGAGCGGAATCGGGTCGTCCTCTTCCGCCCAATAACCAAGCGTTGTTCCCAAATCCATGAGCGGATCGCCGATGGTCGCCATTTCCCAATCCAAGACAGCGCTAATACCGCTCAAATCTGGCGTAAAGACGACATTATCATACTTGTAGTCGTTGTGAATAAGCGTTGGCGCATTCTGGTCAGTTTCATGGGGAATATTTGCCAAGAGCCACTCGGCAATCGTGGTAATATGGGCAATATCGTCGGTCTTTGCATTCTCATAGCGTTTAAGCCAGCCCTCGACTTGACGGCGCACGTAGCCATCGGGTTTTCCGAGCGATTGCAATTCCGGCGTAGAAATATCGACGGCGTGCAAAGCGACAAGATTGTCCACCACCATCGTCGAAAGGCTCTTCATTACTGGTGCGGAGAGGTCAAGCGCTTCAGGCTTTTTATTGCGTAAAATCAACCCTTGAACGCGCTCCATGACGTAAAATGGCGCTCCGACAATACTCACGTCATCGCAATACACAATCGGCTCTGGCACTTTCGGATATGGATCGCGCAGAGCGCGTAAAACCTTGTATTCACGCTCCATGTCATGTGCCGATTTGATATTTGCTCCAAAGGGTGGACGGCGCAGCACATACTCTTTGCGCTCCCCGTTAACTACTGCACCAAGCATATAGGTCAAATTTGAAAAGCCACTGGGAAACTGCTCTATTTCAAGCCCACCCGCCATGCCGTCAATGATTTGACGCAAATAATCCGCAAGGCGCACAGCGTCTAGTTCCTCCCCTTTGCGTGTCTGCACGGGTGCATCCAAAACGGCGTTATATTTTTCAGTGTTCATGCGGCATCCGTGATGATTGTTTACTTGACCAGTTGGGAAATTTGCTTAAACATATCTGTTCCAGCAACAACGCAGAGTTCAAAGAGAACAGATTCAAGCGTCGTAATGACACATCCTGCACGGCGCATTCGCTCAATAGCGATACGCTTGTCATTGGGTTTACGTGAAGAAACACAATCTTCAATAATCACGGGGCGATACTGCCGCTCGCGCAAATCCAATGCCGTTTGCAGGACGCAAATATGGGCTTCAATACCGACTAGCAAGATTTGCTTTCGCCCTAGATTTTCCAATGAATCAAGAAATTCCTGCTCACCACAACAGCTAAAGGAAATTTTTTCCATGGGCGAGTAATAATCCGAAAGCGCCGTCTGAAAACGGGGAAGCGTTCTACCAAGCCCTTTGACGTACTGCTCGGTCACGATAATCGGCAAGTTGAGGGTCTGCATACCAATAATGAACTTCTCAATATTGTCAGCAAGCTCCTGTTGCTCGTGTATGTGCGGAAACAACCGCTCTTGGGCATCGACAACGACAGCAATCGTATTATCACGGCGAATTTTCATGATATTTTTGAGCAGTGGCATAACGTTAGGAAATTTGGAGTGCGGACGATATTCGCCTAAGCGAGAAATGAACGGTGTTCTCACTTCCGCCGAACGACATCTTTTTGCGCTCTATTCCCGAAAATACGGGAAAACTTGCAGGGAAACAACGGGAAAATGAGGCAGATAGTGAAGAGTCAATAATACCCTTGAATTTCTTTTCATAACGACAAGAAGGATATTTTTTTGTAGCTTTGTTGGTAAATATTGTGCATTTTTTCTGCGCAATTTTGGGACTATACTTAGCGTTGCATGAACCAATGTCGAATCATCTGACTGCGAACACAATCTATGCGCATATTCTCACGTATTTCCATAGCAGCGAAAATAGCCATGTTAGCGGTTATTTCCTTCATTGCCCTTGCACTGGTCACCTTAGTTGCCGGATTGCAAATCCGCACCCTGCAATCTGCCATTACCGATTTAGGAGCAAACCGTCTGCCAAGCGTTGCCCATATTAACGGAATGCGTGCTTCGTTGGGCGATTTTCGTGCGTATGAATATCGCCATGTTCTCACACTTAAAGCACAAGAAATGGGCGAGGTCGAAACACTGCTTGCAGCCGAGCGAGCAAGGTTTCTGCGGCATGAAGAAGCATTTAAGCAACATATTTTCTCCCCCGAAGACAGCAGTGGATACGAGAACTACAAGCGCATAGAAGAGCAGTATCTCGCTACCCACGAGCAGATAATCACTCTCTCGCGTGCTAATCAAAACAAAGAGGCTCTTGAGAAAATTCTTACCCTTGGCAAACAGCACTACGACTCTTGCCGAAACGCCCTACAAAACCTCATCGAAATCAATATTCAAGCCGCAGACAAAGCGCAGCGCCAAAGCATGGAAGCGGTGCAGAAAGCACTAGTAGTCTTGTTTCTTCTCCTTTGTGTTCTCGCACTTATTTTTGCCGGATTATATTTCCTGTTCATTCGCCTTGTTCTACGCCCCTTGGCAACGGTAAGTTCGGCGATGAAACAAGCAGCAGACGGAAATTTAGAAGCAACCGTCAACCACGCCGCCCATGACGAAATTGGCTCTTTGACAAACTCCTATAATCTCATGCTGGGGCGGATTGCCACCGCCTATCGGCAAATATCCACTCAGAACGACGAGATTACACGCCAACAGCGTATTATGGCGGTGCAATCGCAGTATTTAGAACGTGCAAATTCCTCGCTTCGGCAAAACAACACCGATTTACGCGAATTTATGCAACGAGAGTTTTTGCGCATCGAAGAACTGACACGGCACAAAGACATTCTCGTCGAATTTTCCAAACGCAACGACCTCCATAATGGCAATCTCCAATCGGCTTTTGCTGCTATTACCGAGTGCGGCTCACAGCAACTGGATGTACGGCGTGTCAGTATTTGGCTTTTGCGCAAGCGAAGTTTTTTAGGAGAGCGGGATACGACGGCGCTAGAATTATACGACCTCTACGATGCAATCAACGGACTCCATGAGTCCGATCGCCGATTGGTTATGGAAGACTATCCCGTGTATTTTCAGGGTTTATACAGCCTTGATGTCATTGCTGCGACAGATGCAGCCACCAACGAATACACCCGCGAGTTTGCCGAAACATATCTCCGTCCTCTGGGTATTGGAGCGATGCTGGACGTGCCGATGCGGAGCGGGCAGACACTTGTGGGAGTTATCTGTGCAGAACATACCGGCTCTCCTCGAGCATGGACACTGGAGGAGCAGATTTTTCTCCGAACACTCGGCACATTTGTTATGATTGCTCTTGATGCGGCAGAAAAGAATGACCAACGCGGTCTTGTTGCCGAACTCAACCGCGAATTGCTCCTTGTCAATACAGAAATTCAAGAAAAAAATATTGCCTTGCAGAATGCTCAACAAATCGCACTGGAAGCAATTAAATTTATCAACGACCAGAACACGCTTTTAGAGGAAAAAACGACAGAATTAGCGGATGTCAACGGCGAACTACGCGAACGCAATGCCATGTTTATTGACTCCAACAATGTCCTCGCCGATGCGTACAAACAGATTCAGCGCCAAAATGAACGCTTAGAGCGTATTACCATTGAGAAAGCGGCACAGCTAACCTCGCTTACCGACCAAAACTCTGCCTTACAACAAACCTATCAGGAATTGACCGAAGCATACAGTGAAATTAAACGTCAAAACGAACTCCTAGAGCAGCAATCTCGCCATGCGTCCTCCATGTCGCACCTCATGAACGACCAAAATACGCGCTTGCAAGACGTGAACAACGAATTGGCAAAAACCTACGGCGAAATCCGCCGTCAAAACGACCTCCTCCAAGATCAAGCACGGGCAATCGAAGAAGCAAACTCGCTTTTGCAAGAAAAAAATATTGCCCTTGTTCGCGCCGATACGGATAAAAACGAGATGTTGGGCATCGTCGCCCACGACCTGCGAAACCCTTTGGCATCTATTATGCTGGCATCATCAATCATCCGGCGCAATATTGAGCGCACGGGCGAATGCCCGCCCAATGAACTGAATCGCTATATGGGTCGTATCGAAGAGACCGCCGAACGCATGAATCTGATTATTAGCGAATTACTGGATTTAAATGCGATTGAAACAGGCAATATGCGTATTGCGCAAAGCGATGTTGACCTTCAAGCACTAGCACACATCGTCCACGACGACTTTGCCAAACGCGCCGAGGATAAGCATATCGCCTTTACCTTGCAAATACCAAAAAACCGCATCCGAACAATCACCGACGGACGTTTGCTGCGCCAAGTATTAGACAATATTGTTTCTAATGCTGTGAAATATTCTCCTCTCCATAAATCTATTCACTTGAGTCTTGAGGAAATTGAGAAAGCGGGCAAGCCCTTTGCACAATTTAGCGTCCGCGATGAAGGACCGGGGCTGAACGAAACCGATCAGGCACATCTTTTCAAAAAATTCACCCGTCTTTCTGCCAAACCGACCGCCGGAGAGCATTCTACGGGACTTGGCTTGTCCATTGTCAAACGTTTTGCCGAAGCACTTGGCGGCACGGTGCGCTGCGAAAGTTCACCGGAAAAGGGGCAAATAGGCGCGACCTTTATTGTCGAATTACCAATCATTACTGCATTACCACAAGGCGGCACGGTCTAGTTTCGGGACGTGCAAAACGGAAGAACTGCAAAAATTATCCATTTATACCACTTCATTTTTAACCTGCATGAATATCGGTGTTGTTGTTTTCCCCGGCTCGAATTGTGACCGCGATGCGCTCCATGTCGCATCGTTGCTGGAAGATTCCCGCTCGGTCGCGCTTTGGCACAAAGATACATCGCTACCTGCAAACCTTGATTGTATCATCCTTCCGGGCGGCTTTTCCTACGGAGATTATCTGCGGTGCGGCGCTATTGCACGATTTTCACCCGTGATGCAAGAAGTTGTGCGCTTTGCAGAGCGCGGCGGCTACGTGATGGGAATATGCAATGGCTTTCAAATTTTGACCGAAGCAGGTCTGCTCGAAGGCGCACTGCTTCGCAATACTAATTTATCCTTTATTTGCCGTGATGTATTTTTGCGGGTCGAGCGCACCGATACTGCCTTTACAAGCGCTGTCACCCAATCGGTCGTGCGAATGCCTATCGCACACGGCGAGGGCAATTATTTTGCCGACGAGGACACAATCCAAGCACTCGAAGACGAGGGACGCATTCTTTTTCGCTATACCGATGCCGACGGGAAAACAACGCCAGAAGCTAATCCCAACGGCTCGCTGAATAATATTGCCGGAATAATGAACAAACGCGGTAACGTTTTCGGCATGATGCCCCACCCAGAACGCGCTTCCGATGCGGTCTTGGGCAATACTGATGGACTGGGCATATTTGCCTCGCTGCTACACACATCTTGAAAAACTACGCGGCTTCTTCTCTTTACCTATAAAAAAGCCCCAATACACAAGCATTCTGCTTGCTGTATTGGGGCTTTACCCTATCTCATCATTCACTCGCCCTTGCGAGATTCGAGAGATTTTTTTGATGATAATTCAACCAATGAGGCTCTCAATCAGCATTGAGAGCCTCATGCGGAAATGGATTAGCGTTTGATAAGTTTATCGGTAAATCGGCGTTCGCCGTCGGTCATCTCGAAGATATAGACACCCGTTTGAAGGGCGCTCACATCAAGCTGTTGCGAGAATTTACCCGCACCAACCGCTTGGGTGAAGAGAACCACCGTATTGCCAAGAACATCGGTGATACGCACCCGCAGCTGACCAGCCTTCGGCAATGTTGCCTCAAAGCTCACCATATCTTCTATCGGATTCGGATAAACGTTGCCAGTCATGGTTTCGACAACCGCAACTTCACGAACACCTACCCTGAAGTTTGTCGAGAACGAACGTCCATCGGGATTGAGAACACGCAACGTCGGATCGCCAAAGAAGAATCCTGCTGAAGCCACAGCGATAATCTGATTTGCGTCCACACGGATAACCCGTAATGGTATGCCACCAACGCTCACCGTTGCGCCCTGCTGGAAGTTCGAGCCGTTGACAGTAAATGTCACATCGAACGGATACTGCTGACGCACCACTTCAGGCGTAACACCTGTAATTATCGGACAGACGGCGCAAAGAACATTAAGACCAGTCTCTCCAAACTGCGTGTCAGGATTAATAACCTGGACAAATTGCGTTCCTTCGGTATTATTCACACCAGCCGGAATAAACACGACAATCTGCGTTGGGGTTGCACTCAGTATCTGCAATGCCGTACCGCGATAGCGGACTTGTAAGCCCGGAAGCGGCTGCCCTTGCGGGGTACCACCAAAGTTCCGACCAGTGATGGTCAGGTTGAATGGCGTAGCCGTCGCATTGGTTGTGAACGGCGAAAGAGCCGTAATCACCGGAGCATTTGGCGCAGTAATCGTGAAGGTTGCGTTCGTTGTCAGCCCATCCGCATTGGAGAGCGTTATAGGGAAGATACCTGGCGTGTTCAAACTTCCGGGAACTTGAACGATTACCTGTGTATCGGACGTACCAACGATTGCGACATTGGAAGAAGCAAATGTCACACGCATATTGCCACGGAAACCCGTACCGTTAATCGCCAACTGGAATGGGAATATTGAGGCAGACGTTGAGGTCTGACCCGACACAGCACCGCTTGCTGTGAGAACACTCGTTATCGTTGGCTGTGGATAGCCAACACTAAAGAGCGCCGTACCAGTAGAGCCACCTGGATTAATAACCCGAATCGGAGCCGTGCCGAAGGTGGTCAAGAGACTCGCCGGTATAAGCACCACGATTTGCGTTGTTGACGGTGCCGGATTATTGAGAATCTGAAGCGGCGTATTATTAAACGTTACCGTCGCATTCAAGAAGAATCCTCTACCGGTGATCGTCATCGGGAATGTCGGCGAACCAACAACCGCACGAGACGGACTCAGGCTTTGAATCTCTGCTCTTCCCGGATCGCTGACCGTAATGTTGCCTTGGACGGTTTGCCCGTCGGAGTTGCGGACGACAAGACGTATCGTTCCTGCTGCCAAATTGAATGACGAAGGAATGATGACACGGACCTGAGTTGAGTTTGCCGAAAGCACTGTCAGTGGAATATTACCATTCGCCGTCACCGATGTCCCTGCCGGACCAAAGAAGTTTGTGCCGTTGATAGTGGCAATAAACGCTACCCCAGTTGCAATCGTTGACGATGGGGAAATACTGGTCAAGGTCGGCACACCACCAGCAAGAAGCTGGAACGGAATACTTGACAATTGACCATCTTTGTTCCGAACGGTAACAAAGCGCTGGCTGACCGAACTATTGAACGTACCAGATATCGTCGCCCGAATCTCTGTCGCCGAAGCGCTTTGAACGGAAATACGAAGTTCTGGGCTGATGGCAAGCGGTGCATTGCTGATAGAGAAATAGACACCGAATGTCGAAGCTGTATCAATTGGAACGGTGGTAATATCGAAGTTTGTACCGCGAATAACAATTGGAATATCTTGACCATTCACAATCGCGCTATTCGGTGTAACACTAGAGATAAGCGGTGGCGGATTATAGGTAAAGAGCCCCGAAGAAACTCCCACACCATTCGTTGACGTAATTCTGACCGGACCTGTACGAGATACCGACAGCGAACCAACGGTAACCGCCAATGGACCAGTAAGGACAGCAGTGACCAACGTGCCATCAGGCGAGAAGGTACCGGGTTCAGCACTGACGCTTGCCAAAACATCGGCGATCACCACTTGCGTTATACCCAGAAGATTTGTACCAGTAATACGCACTTGCGTACCAATACCGCCCGCTGTTGGGCTAAAGGATGTAATCGTTGGCGGTGTGCCGACAATAAAGTTCATTATCGAAGTGCCAGACCCTCCGGGGAAGTTTGGTCCAGGAGGACGCGAAACCGTGACCGGTCCCGTGACTGCACCCGGTGGAACAACAACCGATATTAAGTTATCGCCCAAGACCGTAAAGGTTGTGGCAGGAGCGCCACCAAAAGTTACGCTATTGGCACCGGTAAAGTTTATACCGCTAACAAATATCGTCGAGCCCGGTCCGCCTGATCCAGGACTAAAGCCCGTGACAGCAGGGAAGGACGATGCCGCCGAAACCGTAATATCAGCAAACGTCGAGGCAATCGGACCGGCACCGGCAATCGTCGAAACAACCAAGCGTACCCGCGTGGTCAATGCCGTTGGATTTGTCCAGGTGATGGCAACATTATTCAATC
>JAAFHM010000673.1 GCA_013298375.1 Ignavibacteria bacterium
ACTTGATTGCGTAATACCTCGACTTCTTGCGCAAGCAGTGACTCATTAGCATTGATGCCGCTTACGTCCATCATTTGTGCTTGTTCGATTTCGCGCTCAATGGCAACTTGGCTGCCGTCGGGGGTGCGAATAATATTGTCGTACATCCGCCGCGCCGTAAGCAGATTCGCCACAGAGCGGTCTTTATCGCGCAAGTCCTTGTACACCAGACCAATCATCTCGTGTGCGGCGGCTTGCCAATAACGGCTTTTGGTCTGCCGTGCCAGACTAAGCCCTTTGTTGAGGAAATATAGTGCGTTGTCGGTGTCGCCGCCTTCGCGGTACGACATTCCCAACTTGATAAAGCGGGCGCTGAGGTCTTTGGAGCTTTGCTTGCGCTGCGCAAAGCCGTCGTAATGAATCGTCATTACGAACGACCCCGCCACCAGCGCGGCGCTGCTCACAAACCGGAGAAAGCGTGCGTACATCATAGCGTCTCCATTATGGATACAATGAATGAAACTGTTGTTGATAATTGACTTAATGTTACAAAAAGCATATAACTTTGCAAGTGGTATCTGGGGCAATCGCTCCCAAGCGGCTCATGCGCACACCCTATTTGAGTGCAGCATTGCCAAAGAACGTTTGTTCCCGAAGATGTTCCAAAACGGTGCGTTTTTCCGCGAATGCTCCAGAATCGCATCGGAAGCATACACCTCTTCTTCCCCGCATCAAAACTGCTCTTTGAGGCAGTATCTCTATGCCGATGGAGTAAAGGTTTTTCGCACAAATAGTATTATTCAATTTGCGTGCCAAAAAAAGAGTATGAGTATCATTTTCTCCATAAAAAAGCCCGTGAGAGATATTCTCACGGGCTTAAATTCTTGCTTTGCAGCCTATTTTAGCCGTTTGCTCTTCCAAGTTTGCCTTCGCAAATATGATGGTTGCTCAACTGCTTACTCAATTCTCTACTTCTGCATCGCCGTCATCATCCGCACCATTGCCGATTGGCTATAGACCGCCTCTTCAGGCGTGAGCGCACTCTGCCCGGGACGCAATGCCGATTCGACCTTGATGGTAGCATCGGTTCTGCCGAGCCGATTTGCTATCTCTTTTCCACGCGCAATCGCCGCATCGCGCCCTTTGTCGTCGGCGGTGAATGTGGTGATGGTAACAGATTTTGCCGCGCCCGCATTGCGTTTGAGCGTTGCCAACATCGTTTCCCGTGCATTTGCGCCAAAGAGGGTTGATTGAATGAGAAGTGTTTCTTCCCAGCGAGTATCTGCCGCATTTCGCAGTTCTTTTTCTTCTAGGGAAATAAGTTTGACGGCAATGGTGTTGATGGGCGCATCGGCATTACGGTTGTTAATGTCTGAGACGCTCAACTGCACCGTAATATCACGGTTTGAGCGGGGTTTGTCGGCTTGAACATCCGCAATATTCCACTCTGCAACGCTCGGCGGAGCTTGCGTACCCAGATATTCTTTCAATGTTACCGATTCATTTTCCACAAACTGTGATATTTCCAAACTCCATTGTTTCAAACCCGCTCCGGCATTGACATCCAAGCCAATACGGAGAAGTGGCGGATTGACCGACGTTGCCGTAAAATCATTCGTGAGCGCTTCCAACACCTCTGGCGTGTCGCTTGTAAATTCAACATAATTTTCACTTTCCGGTTTTGCCGCAGGTGCGCTCGCTGCTTTGCGAACGGTAATTCGCCGCGAAGAAATGCGCCATACGTCTTGGAGATAATCGCTGACGGTCTGAGAGCGTCGCTCGTCAAGTGTTTCGGGGTCTGATGGGGACTTGTGTCCGATAAGCTCGATGTTGGCATTGGGGAAATCGTTCAAACGCTTGCCCAAAATGTTCAGGACATGGCGGTATGCGTCCACCGCCTGCATTTCCGAAACATCCGGCACGACATATCGCGCACGGGAGGCTGATTGGATCCTTTTGTAGCGGGCTGGCAAAATAGACGAACCTGCCTCAAAATACACTGCCCTCAAAAGCGGCACCGAGCGCCATGCGCGAAACTCTTCGATAGCAAGCGAGGGCGTGGGAACTTCTCTGCCCTGTTCATCAATGCCCACAATATTTTTGAAGGCTGCACTCAAACCAACTTTTTTCATCTCTTCCAAGCGTGCACTGATTGCCTTATTCACCGAATCAGTATAGCGCAGACGTGCGGCATTTTGCTGACGTTCCACCACAATAAGGCTGTCGTAGCGCTTCAACTTGAGTATTTTTTCCTGCACGTCCGCCGTCATTTCGGGACGAATAGTGCGGAAAGGTGAGTATTTCAGCGATGCGCCGACGCGGAAGCCGGAAATTTTCCAATCCACACCACTCGACAAACTCAATAACCCCGGAGACCAGAATCCTTCCGGTTGAAACATGATTGTTCCGTCTGCATTAAGTGGGATTTCATAGCCTACACCTACGGTTGGAGCAAGGTTAAATGCTTGCACATTAGGCACTTTGTCGCTTGTTTCGCCAAAGGTCGTGCCGGTTTGCCCCGTACTGCCATTCAAAAACACATAGCGAGGGTCTTGTACGCGCTCTGCGTAGGAATACGTGGACGACAACGCTAATCCCGCTCTC
>JAAFHM010000444.1 GCA_013298375.1 Ignavibacteria bacterium
TCCGCACAGAACCGTTCGTGCCGCCTTCCTTGCGGTCTGCAAGCTCGGTGTAGGTGCGCGAGAAGGTTTTGTCCATCGTGGATGCAACGGTACTTTTCAAATTGCGCATAAGCACTTTGTCCTGCGGACGCTTCGGACCGGCAACGGTCGGCTCTACGGTACTCATATCGAGTTCCAGAACGTGCGTATAAACGATTTGGTCTTCGTTTTCGCGCCAGAGCAGATTTGCTTTTGCGTATTTTTCAACTAAATCTACCTGTTCTGCCGAGCGACCGGATTTGGTGAGGTATTCCAGCGTCCGCGTGTCAATCGGGAAGTAGGTAACGGTGCAGCCAAACTCAGGCGACATATTGCTAATCGTTGCGCGGTCAGTAACGGAGAGGTTGTCCAGCCCCGGACCAAAAACTTCCACGAACTTATTCACCACGCCGTAATCACGCAGAAGGCGCGTGATGGTGAGAACAAGGTCGGTAGCAGTTGTACCGAGCGGTGGCTTGCCTGTTAAGCGCAGACCAATCACTTCGGGAATCAGGAAGAACGACGGCTGTCCAAGCAAGGCGGCTTCTGCCTCAATGCCCCCAACGCCCCAACCAATCACGCCGATACCGTTCACCATCGGTGTATGCGAGTCCGTGCCGACAAGCGTGTCGGGGAAGGCATAGCTTACGCCATCTGCTCCTGCACGAGCAATTACGCCATGCGCAAGGTATTCGAGGTTTACTTGGTGGCAAATGCCCATGCCCGGAGGCACAACGGAGAAATTACGGAAGCCTTTTTGCGCCCATTTCAGGAACTGATACCGCTCCATATTGCGCTCGTACTCGACTTCCACGTTTTGGTTGAGCGCATCCGGCGTACCGTAAAAATCCACCATCACGGAGTGGTCAATGACCAAATCCACCGGAATAAGCGGGTTTACGTCGTCGGGGTTGCCGCCTTTGCGGGCGTATTCAGCACGAATCGAGGCAATATCCACAACAGCCGGAACGCCCGTGAAATCTTGCATCAGCACCCGTGCGGGCATATAGGGAATTTCCTCTTCGGGCGGTTTGGGCTGCCAGTTGAGTATGGTTTCGATGTGGGAATTATTGGTCGCAAGGTCGTCGAAATTGCGAATAGCGTTTTCGAGCAGAATGCGAATCGAAAACGGAAGTTTCGCAACTTTGCCGCCGTTGTTCGCATCCAACGCCTTCAAATCGAAGTATTGGTGCGACTTGCCGCCTGCTTGGAGCGTTGCGGCTATGCGGTGTGGGGAAGTGGGTTGGCTCATAGACTCAAGAAGAATTAAACCGTTAAGAAAAATGGTTAATTGGACGATATTTCGTGTAGAAAAGGTAAAATAGAGAGCCAGCGAATATACGAAAGAATCAAGAAATACGCGCTCTTCGCAAGGTTTTTTCTCAGAAAACTTTGTAAAGAGCTCTAGCACGAGTTTTTGAGAGAATAGGCTTGAGAATAACGATTTTTTGCGCTATTTTAGGCAGAGTAACCACCGATCAGAAGTATTTTGGAACATAATATGGCTCAGGCGAATAATAATACATCGGAGCAAAAAAAACTTTGACAGCCGCACAGATGCTGGTGCGGAAAGCACGTTTTCTGTATTTGCCGACAGACTTCACTCATACCGTGCTGCGGGCGAGGCATTGCGTCAAGTTGTGCAGAACACCGCAACGTCCGATACTCTACAACGCGAAGCAAATCATTTAGAAAGTGTCTGAAAATTAGGTAGCCTTGTCCAATCTGCGAAGCATGGTCATGGTCATGGCAATAGGTTTATACGGCTTTTGGCAAAATGAAGGTCGTAAAATTACCTCCAAAAACGGGCTTTTATTGCCGCCCAGAGAAGTTTTTTATACAATTTTCTGGTTTTAAAATCCGAACAGAGCCATACACGATATATGCTTACAAAACCTTGACCGAGAATTGCTGGTACAAGTCTAATAACTCTGCTTGCATGGTATTTGCCATGACAGTGGAAAACTCAGGCTTTCAGCGATAATCTACACATTTTCTTCACGACTGCGTAAGGTGAGTTATGTATCAACCATTTTCAGAACGACGCAGATTTACCTTATCTTTTTCCATCCCAACACCATGCCCATTTCCGAACAAACCCAATCGGTGATAGCGTATTTCGACACCTACTCTGGCTTTACGCTGCGCAAGAAAAATGACTTGGCAGAAATTCTTGATATTGCTGCTACTAGTGGTGGTGCTGAGAATTTTAATACGACAGTTTTCACAGGAAAAATCGTTTGGAATCTTTATTCTCAACTGCGCAAAATTACTTCCAGCGACGTGGCTTACGCCAATATTGAACAGGAATTTGCCAATACCATCAATACTTTACGCGGATACGTGCTTCTTTTTGCAAATCTCAGTGTGGATGCAGCCGTGAAGCAACGTCTTCAAGAAGTATATTTGGATGTAAATCAGGGAACTATGCGGAATTTGGTAGATTTTGCACACGATTTAGCACGGTTCAAAGATATGCAAAGCGACGCGCAACGGCGTTCAACACAGATTTAATCACGGTGGCATTATGTTTTAAGAACGACGAAAGAATAAGCTCTTGAATTCAAGTTGTTCCGCTTTGTATGCTTTCTGAAGAAATAGTTTCCATATTTTATTGTATTATTTTACACCACATCCACACCTCGCACATCCACCAGCACAAGCTCTCCCATTCGCCCATACTTCCCGATGCCCTGCACTTCGATTTTTTTATCTAAGAGGTCGCTTGCTTCGTTATCAAATTCCGCCCCGTATTCACACTTCACATTGTTCAAAGCGGCATCGCCTTCGATGTTGCGAAGATTAAAGCGGCGACTGTCCAAATCTATTTCGCGCACCGTGCCTGTGAGCGTAATTGCTTCGGGTATCTCTTTCGTTTCGTCGGCGATTGCCTTGCGAACACGTTTGCGGTTTTCGGTGGTCAAGGTGTAGAAACCAACGGGATTCACCAGCTTTCCACCAAGAGCAAACGTTGTGATGCCGCGCTTGCCGCTTGGCGCGAGGTTGGCAACGGCATTCATGGCGGCGTAGCGGGTTGCGCTGTCGGGAATGATGGTTTTCAGCTTCTCAAAGTTCGTATCTGCGTCCGCAGTGTCGGTTGTGGCTTGCAAGACAGCACGGAGTGTTTGTGCGGCTTTGTGGGAAGATTCGGCAAGGTTGCCGCCATCGTTATTCTGCAAGGATGGCAATTCAAATCCAATCACCAAACTCCCTCGTGCAATCGAAGTCATTCCCAAATCAAACTCTTCGGGAAAGCGTCCTGCCTGAAAACCGGCTATCACCTTCGTTAAGGTCTTCATTTGCTGCGAAACGTGCTGAAACACATACTGCACAAGCGATGCTTTCGGCGTGTGTGTTGCAAGGCTTGGTCCGTCCAATCGCACAACAATATCCGATGTGTCCAACACCTTCGAGAGTGGCATTTCCTGTTGGTAGAGTTCATCCAAAAGCGCGTAATACGGTTCGCGCATGGACTCAAGAACAGTTTCGGGAACGCTTGCCGCTTTCGCCCACGCTTCAAGGTCGGCAAGTTGGCGGTACAGTGTATGCGCTTTTGCCACGACGCTCCCTTGCCATGCGCTGTGCGGCTCATGGCGTTCTGTGGTAGAGGCTTGGGGTGTCGCTACTTGATTCATGGCAGATTCAATTTGAGGATGCCTTTTTTCGCTGTTGGCGGTAATCCCATTTTTAGGGCTTGCTCCAAATGAATGTACTGAAAAAAACTCCGAAAATCATTATCGTTTTGTGTCATGGGCGCAACGGCAACATCGAGAGCGTACAGTTCTT
Organism: Ignavibacteria bacterium; assembly: GCA_013298375.1. Classification (GTDB taxonomy): domain Bacteria; phylum Bacteroidota; class Ignavibacteria; order Kapaibacteriales; family UBA4661; genus PH2015. The sequence continues at coordinate 3,805 of JAAFHM010000444.1, forward strand.
TGATTGCCGCGCGTTGTAACGCAATTTTCTGAAGCTCCGACCAATCAATATCGTCAGGAAAAGGTGTGGGGCAAAATTCCAGTACAATGTCAATATCTCGTGGTTCGGGTTTGTTGCTGACAAAACTTCCATCCAGATACACCGCGCAGAAAAAGCGTTGTTTGTTTGCTCGTTCAAGGAACGTACAAAAATTATTCCACAAGGTTTTGCGGGTTTCCGTAGAGACGAATTGTGTGGCGATTTGTTCCATCGTACATTCGTAGTAGTCCGCCAAAAGTATTTTGAGATATTACGGTAAATAATCGGATATTGCCTTTTTTTCCCATTGTTGAGGAAAACATCATGGCAACTCGTCGAAAATATACCGTGAACTTGAAGGGCGAAGAACAAGAAGAACTTGAGCGAATGCTCAGTGCCG
>JAAFHM010000577.1:0-786 GCA_013298375.1 Ignavibacteria bacterium
TACTTTGCAAGAAAATGAGACCGTAACGGTGCGTTTATACGATGCTTTGGGGCAACCAGTGATGAATCTCGAAACGGCAAGCACGAAAGCCGCAGGAACGTATTCGCTGGATTTCGGAACGCAGAATCTGCAATCCGGGATGTACGAAGCACGAATCAGCACACAAAGCGGTGTCAAGGCGGTAAAAGTAATGATTACGCGGTAAATTTTGTTTGCGCTAGTGATGATGAATACGCCGTCTTACCGCTTGAGTGTTGGTAAGGCGGCTTTTTTTTTGCGCCTATTCTCAAGTTTTCATTTACGGCGACCAGAGAGTACTTTTTGCAATGGAGAGCCTCAAAGCCGCATGAAATCTGATTTCTTGATGCTGCCTGTTTGTGCTTCGTTGCATGATGGTAGTAGTTCAGCGCGTACATCGTAAAATTTTTTCATTTTTCTGCAAAAAAGTCTTGGTTATGTCTGTTTTCCGTATAACTTCGCAGATAGCGAAACGATAAACCACAATCTGTGAAAGATTTGTGCGTCTGTAAAAAAGTAGGGCAAAAGCGCAAAAAGTAGTTAGACGAAGCATCACCTATTCTGATTTCCCCCAAGTTGGGCGTACACGTGTGAAGTGCGCATACAATCTTGCGAAAACAGAATATTCATCGGAAATAATAACACTCTTTCATTCCTTCCATCGAGGTTTTACCATGGTTGATTCCACCGCCGAAGCAGTTCTGTATGAAATGCCAGATATGACTGCTACCATGCCGAATATTGGCGCACAATCCAGTTTCTATAATA
>JAAFHM010000577.1:796-3261 GCA_013298375.1 Ignavibacteria bacterium
GTCAGTCAAGTGCTGAACCGCAATTCGCTGAGAATGGTGATGCGGAAATACTCTACGAAGACTTTGATGTTTTTGTCAATGGTATCAACATCCACTACGGACGCTGGTATTCCAAGCGTAACGACGCTGTTGGAGCGCCTACCGCCGTCTGTGTGCATGGTTTGACGGCGAACCATCGTTGCTGGGGGACATACGCCACATTGCTGGTCAATAGCGGTGTAAACGTCATTGGCTACGACTTGCGTGGGCGCGGGCTTTCCAGTAAACCGGAGAAGGGCTACGGCGTATTCGGGCATTTGAAAGACCTGTACGCTTTTTTGAATGAAATCAATATCGAAAAACCTATTCTTATCGGGCATTCACTTGGCGCAATGATTGGTATGGCATTCGCGGCAGAATATCCAGACCGCCTTTCGCACTTGATTATGGTGGATGCCGGAGCCGCACCAACACTGGCACAGTTGATGAAAATTATGGTTGTGTTGCGTCCTTCGCTTGCTCGCCTTAATTCGACGTTCCGCAGCCCGGAGCGTTATATCGAAACGATTAAATCTGCGCCGTTTATCGCCGCAAGCTGGAATAGCGTTGTCGAAGACCACTGCCGCTACGAGTTGGAAGAAGTCAACGGGCGCTGGAAATGTAATATTCCGCTCTATGTCCTTGATCAAGAATTTCAATCCTTCGGCGGCGCAATTGACCCGCTCGTAGCGATTGCCAACGCCTTTCTCGACCCGATTGGGCTTTTGATGAAGGCTTGGCCCCCGCGTTATTTCCCTTACGAACACATAGCAGTCCCAACCTTGATTCTTCGCGCACCGGGAAAAAATCGTGAGGCTGGCGATGAGTTTTTGACCGAAGACGGCATGATGACGATGAAGCGGGAAATAAAGGACGCAACAGCGTTCACGGTGCAGGACACGAATCACTACACCATTATTTTTGGTGAACACGCAGAGCGCGATAAGGTGATAATGGACTTCCTGACACGCGACTAAAGCCTTGTTGCGGGAAATAAAAAGAATACTATCAGAACGTTAAACGTTCGGTCTTGAGCAATTCTCTAATAGTCACGGCAGCCTTGAAGTGCAGCGCCCCAAAACGCGACACTTTTCGGCTGCCGTCATTATTTTTGGTTGTGTGGCAATTTCAACGGTTGTATATTGCTTGGCTTTGTCCGCACGATTGTTTTTGTCAATATTGCTTCTGTGAATGATACGAATAGAACTCGGAAACCATTATAAGCGTTATCAGCACCCTCTTCAAATAAGAGCGCGAGGGCTGCGGTTAACAGCAATTTTTATCGTTTGGGGAATAACGATTGTTTTCGCGTCAGCACATCTTGCCGCGCAGCCTGTTGTGAGCGCAGCACCATTGCCGCAGGGGGCTTCGCAGGAGGAGCTTGACACTCTGCCACGCCGCCCGATAAGTGACCTTCTGAAACCCTATAAATTTCCCGTCAAAAAAGTCCGTGTCAAAGGCAAAACCGAGTTTGCGTATGTTGACGTTGGCGACCCAAAAAGCAAAGAAGTCCTGGTATTTATTCACGGGCTGAACGGCTATATACCGCTTTGGGACAAGACGATTGAGGATTTGTCCAAGGATTATCGTTGCATCGCGGTTGATTTGCCGGGATTCGGGCGCTCGGAAAAGGGTGAATTGCCGATAAATGTCATTTATTATGCTGATTTGTTGGTGCGATTTCTGGATGGCTTAAAAGTCCGCGACGCTTATATTGTTGGTCATTCCATGGGCGGACAGGTGGCGGTAAATCTCGCTTTGCGTTATGCCACACGCTTCAAAAAATTGATGCTTATTTCGCCAACGGGCATTGAATCTTTTACCCAAGCCGAGCGGCAGGCATTTTATGATAACGTGAACACGAATGTCACAAAAGACAAAAGTGATGATGTTATTCGAGCGGACTTTGTTCGATTGTTCTACAAAATGCCACCAGAGGCGGAGTTTATGCTGCGAGACCGCTTGGCAATGCGCAGGGCGAGTGATTACGACTACTACTGCCATGCAGTAGCGCGAAGTATCGTCGGTATGGTGGAATTGCCGACGTGGGATATGCTGGAAGGCTTAACGCAGCCAACCTTGCTCATTTTTGGGAAAAATGATAAACTTATTCCCAATCAATTTTTTCACGTTATGCAAAAGCCGCAGGATGTTGCCGAGCAAGGGAGAAGTAAAATTCGGAAATGTATCGTGCAGATGATCGATAGGTGCGGGCATTTTGCGCCGTGGGACAACCCCGAAGCTGTCAATCAAACAATACGCGATTTTTTGGATAGATAATTCGGTTCACCAAACCCCTCTTTTGTCACGCTTTTTCACCACTTTTTTATGGCAGCCCAAGAAACTTTTGCCCAGCAGATTGACCGCTCTATCGCAATGCTGGCATCGTATGTTATTCCCGCAGGATTTCTCCCTGTTGCTCCCGGCACGAATTGCGAATTTTCGGC
>JAAFHM010000304.1 GCA_013298375.1 Ignavibacteria bacterium
CCGTTTATCGTGCTGCATACGATGAAGGAAATGGAGCAGAAACTTGCTGCCGTTCCGCAGATTGTACGCTGTAGTCAATCCTGCATTCTCAATTTAGCGTACTGCCCGCTCTGGAAGCCTGACGGGAAGGATGCACGTGTTTGTGTGGTGCAGGGCGCTTCCCAGCAATGGTACTCCATCTCGCGGGTGTACAAAGCGGATTTTCTCCGAAAATGGGCAAAATTCTACAAAAACCCGTGAACAATGGCGGGCAGGATTTTCCGAATTTGGGGCGGGATTCTGACTTTTTCGGGCGGGATTTCCAATAATCGGGGCGGGATTTTCTGGAGGGCTTGCGCGTGGGGGGTGAAATGTTGTAGCTTTGAGGCGTGTACAAAATACACCCGCCCGCCACATTTCTGCTCACGTGGTCGGGCGGTGCATCTGAATCAATTGCGACACCGATTCAGATGCAAATATAACTCTTTGTGAGCAGAAAAATCTCTTTTTAGGAGATCGTTTTAGTACCTAACACATTTTACGTTTTCCAGAGCCTTTGAAAAAGCTCTTTGATAGTCTGGGCAAATACTCTTGGCGGGAGTCTTTTACATTGCTGTTCAAGCCAACGCAGCCCGTCGAGAAAAACTTCTCTCACCCGTTTGACGAGTTTTGGAGCGTCTTTTTTTTACTATTCTTGACCGTTGTACGCGATTGCTGCGATTCCTCTCTATCAATGCCGAGGGTAAGGAGAATAATCATCGCAAAGGCGCAGAGAATCATCAAGGTATCTATTCTCTTGGCATCGGTAACCTTGGTTTTTTCAAGGTCAAAGCCATTACTTTTGAGGTCTTTGTACATCGGCTCGGTGCCAAAGCGTTGATCATACCGTGCGAGGGTATCCTCAGCGTTATCCAGTGAAGTAGCGGCAATCAGAGGTTCTTCACAATCGCTCCGCCAAGAGATGCACACCGCAATGGGTTTGGTCGCCGCTTTGGTCAGCAAAACTGAAGGGAAAAACTGTGTTTCGCCCAGCCGTATGCGGCGTATCACCGAGGATAATTGCTCCGGCAGACTGCCTTCTTCTTGCATATATTGACTGCGCTTGCAGCGAACAGTGGCATAGACCCCGAAAGTGTCCATGAGCCAATGCACCAGACGCGGCGAAGCAAATTCACGGTCAGCGACAACCACAATCCGATAGCTCGCCAACTCCTCGAAGCGCATCAATGCTTCCATCAGGGGGCGCAGCAGAGCTTGCCACGTCTCGAATGAGGTATTGCCCTTGCGGTTTGCCGTTATCCAATGCAATGGTACTGCCCGACCAACCATCGCTGCCGATGCCGAGAGAATTTGGACTTTTTGCTTTCGCTTTTTCCATTCGGTTCGGTCGAGAGTAATGACAATCTCGTCCTGCCGCATGATGATCGGTAGAGCAAGGGCAATGCGGCTATCAAGCGTTTGCTCCGACGATATTTTCCTACTCGACAGGAAACGCCGAACCACTTGCTCTTTGGCTTCCGGCTTGCTATCGGTATTACGCAAAGCATCGGAGAGTCGGGTCAGATGAGCAACCGTTCCTTCGCACAAAAACGTCGTGAATGTTGTCAGGTGATGCAATATCGGATCAGATACTTCTATATCCACACCGACAAACAATCGTAAAATCTCTCTGTATAAACCTTCTCGTGATGTCATTTATCCATCTAAACGTGATAAAATCTACTTCTGGTCGATATGACGTATGAACGAGAAATATCGTTAGGTACTACTTTTACTTTGGCAAGTTGAGTTCTAGGCCAGATAGAATCTGGGGCAGAGAGAAAAACATCGGGAACAAAAAAAGTGTTTTCTTCTGCTGACCGCTTAAAACCTTACCATTGACATGAAAGTTCTTGTTCGGATGCGGCTTAGAGCAATATGTTGATGGTCATATCTGCAAAAAGAATATCCGACTGTCTCAATTTCCCAAACAAAAAGGCTTATTCGATAGCAATATTTCGTGGGCAAAGAGGCGAAAAAACAGGCGACAACGCTGGTAATACTGGATATAGATAATCAAAACCTTGTATTCAAGCGCCTTTAAGCCGAAAGTCTCGTTTTTTTGATAAGATGTTTTCTTGGAAAGCCTCTTCGTATCTAGCTTTGTCAGCAACTTGCCAAAGTAAAACTACGATGTGCGAGAAAATCGCGCCTACATCACCATCGGAACAAGCCATGACACATCGGAATTTGCCAGTGATAATGTCCTCTACTGCTGGAATAAGTATTTGCGCCATCACTATGCCAATGCAAGCGCAATTCTGTTGCTCTGTGATGCTGGTGGCTCCAATCATTGTCGGCATCATCTGGTCAAGGAAGATTTTCAGCGCATTGCTGATGCTATTGGCATACCAATACGCTTTGCTCACTATCCGACATACTGTTCCAAGTACAATCCCATTGAACATCGCGTATTTCCTCACCTCTCGCGGGCTTGTTCCGGTGCGGTCTTTCGTAGTGTTGAGGTTGTTGAAGAACGGATTGCCAAAACGACGACTTCCACAGGGCTATCGGTCAATGTTCGCACCAATCGCAAAGAGTACAAGACCAAACGCACAATTGCCCATGATTTTCATCACACCAAGAACATTACGCCTGACCCACATTTGGGGCAATGGAATTATGTCATTTATCCTCGAAAAGTTTAGCTACTTATTTTTTGTCCGCTCCTTAGCAACTTGTGATTTTACCTTCCAAATATACTTGGTTTTTCACGTCCTTGCGTAAGGTGAGTTAAAACGACATCCTTATCGTGAGAACCAAGTTGTGGATTAAGTATAGGCTTGTCAGCTCTCCACATCTCTGAAGGCAAAAGGCTGTTGAGCATTATCATCACTGAAAACTCAAAGGCTTTTCCTCGAATCATGGGAATAACTTTAGGGTCATTGAGCGTATCGGCGAGATACTCTACGGGTATGTTGTAATCGCTACAATAACGCTCAATTTTGCTTTTCCAATCCATATTCATGAAATGCGGGTTGATGTTGAAAATATATTGAAAGGTGATGTCCAAATGGCAATAAATCTGGAAAGAACCCTATCTTGAATTCAGGATAGAGCTTGACATATCTAGCTTGAGGGCATAAAGCCCTTCGTTAGACCGCTTCCAAATTCATCGGCAACACCCGAATCCGTTTCCCTGTCGCTGCAAAAACGGCATTTGCCAACGCTGGTGCAAGCGGCGGCAATCCTGGTTCGCCAACGCCTCCGGGCGCATTGGTGCTGGGCATGATATAAATTTCCATCTCCGGCACTTCGTTGATTCGCAGAACACGATACGTGTCAAAATTCGTCTGTTCGGCACGACCATTCTTGAACGTTATCGCATCTTTCAGTGCTGCGGTCAAGCCCATGACGATATTCCCTTCGGTTTGCGCCTTAACAGTATCAGAGTTCACGTGCATCCCGCAATCCAGCACCACGACTACTTTTTCCGCGCGCATTTTGCCATCCGAACCACGCCCAACTGTTACAGCGTGTGCCGCAATGCTCTCGAATGACCGCGCCACAGCCACTCCGCGTCCTTTGCCTTGAGGTACTTTTTCCGACCATTGGGATTTTTCTTTGAGCATCTGCAAAACCGCTTGGAATCTTGCTCCGGTGGAGTTTGGCGCGGGATTCGCTTTTGCCAAAAGTTCCAAACGAAACTCCAATGGGTCTTTTTTTGCCGCGTGAGCGAGTTCATCAATAAAGCTCTCATGCCCGAACATATTCGTCGAAGCATAGACCGAGCGCCACCACATAACCGGAGCCGTTGCCGGGGCGTGGGCATATTCAATCGCTACATTTGGGAAAGCGTAAGGGCTGTCCTCTGGTTCAATGCCTTCCATTGCCCAATCATCCACTTTTCCGGTACTGTCTTTTTTTCCTTGAAACTGAATAGATGGTCCCACGACACGATGCCGAAAGCCTGTAATTACGCCGTTTGCATCGAATGAGGCAGAAAGCGCATTCACCATGCCCGGGCGGAAGGGACCTTGCGTCATATCGTCCTCACGCGACCACACGAGTTTCACTGGCGCTTTTGCCTCTTTGGAAAGATGCACCGCTTCCATGATAAAATCGTCTAAGCCGCCTTTGCGACCGAAACTTCCACCCAAAAACTGCGGATGCACCGTTACTTTTTCGGGCGTTGTAGCAAACTGTTTCGCAACAGCGCGTTTTGTCCAGACAGGACCTTGCGTGGAAGCCCAAATTTCAATCGTTCCATCGTCGGCTTTGTAATGCGCTACGACCGCCTCAGGCTCCATTGGTGCGTGGGCGACAAACGGCGTTTCATAGACAGCATCCAGCGTTTTGGCTGCTGATTTGAATGAAGCCGCAGCATCGCCTTTGGACGATTCGGCACGAATGCCGTCTTTCGCAGCAATGGTGCGCATTTCGGCATAAAAAGTATCAGTAGAAAACGTGTCAAAACCGCTTGTGTCCCACGTAATGGCGAGTGCTTTCCGCCCCTTTACTGCCGCATAGTACGAATCGGCAATAACGGCAACGCCTTCCAACACCGAACCGAAAAGCGGGCGCTCAGATTTCACCACCTGCTTCACACCCTTGATTTTACGCGCTTTTTCGTCATCAATTTTCTTTACCTTCCCGCCAATCGTCGGCGAGCGCTCAATACTGGCAAAGAGCATTCCCGGAACCTTCGCATCTATGCCGAATTTTGCCGAACCATCCACTTTCATCGGTACATCGGCGCGAGGGGCGGGCTTGCCCAAAATGGTAAATTCATTCGGATCTTTGAGTTTTGGTTCTTTGGGAACAGGCATGGTTGCTGCTTTTGCAGCAAGTTCACCGTAACCAAACGAACGTTTGGTAGGAACGTGAATAACACGACCATTTTCTGCTTTACACTCGCTGGCAGCAACGCTCCAATTTGCCGCCGCCGCCGCCACAAGCATCTCCCGTGCGGCAGCGCCAACGGTGCGAAGCGGCTTCCACAGCCCGCGCACACTGCTTGAGCCGCCTGCGTTCTGGTTTCCATGCTTTGCATCGCCTTCAGTTTGAATAATCTTGACGTTATCCAAACTGATGCAAAGTTCTTCTGCTAAAAGCGCCGGCATAGACTGATACGTTCCCTGCCCCATGTCGGGGCGCGGATTGAAGAGCGTAACAGCACCTTTTTCGTCAATCATCACAAAAGGCGTGATTTCGTGCGCTCCGGCGGCGGCGAGTGTTGATGACGCTTCGGAATGATTTTCCGCATGAACATCCGCAAAGCCCAGCATGAGTGCGCTTCCAGCAATGGTCGTTGTGATAAGAAAATCGCGGCGATTCTGAGAAATACCTTCTGATGTGCTGGCAGGTGAAACAGTGCTTGTGTTCATGGTAGTACTTGGATGGGAGATGAAGAATTTCTTGATTTCTTGCGGGTTGAGCGCTTTCGGTTATTGCTAAAATACATGGTAAAAAACGGAATCAGTTTTCATCAATTTTTATTTCTTCTTGGTTTTCTGCGGCTTGTCGGGTACAACAGCGACCGCTTCAATTTCCAACAGCCACTCCTCGCCAAATAGTTTCGACACCACAACCGCCGTGCTTGCTGGACGGGGCTTGACGTTTGCCAGCACTTCTTCGCGTACCTCGCGGAAAGGGGCGATATTGGCGGCATCAGTCAAGTAAGTGGTCATCTTCACAACATTCGACCAATCCGCGCCAACAGCCTCCAGAGCGGCTTTCAGGTTAGCATAGACCTGCCGGGTTTGCGCCCGAATATCTCCTTTGCCGATCACATTGCCCTTGGTGTCTTGAGAAACCTGCCCCGAAAGAAATATCATTCGCCCGCCACGCACTTCCGCTATATGGCTGTACGCCGTTGGTTGCGACATGGTTGCGGGATTGCTGAAACGCACAAGGTCGCTCGGTTTCTCTTGGGCGAAAGCTGTATGAGCAGTACCCATCAGCAAAAGCAAAACACTCCGAAAAGTGGTAGATTTCATAATACTATCTTTTGGATAAAGCGTTGTCATCTAATGGATTATTGCCTGTTCCAAACGAGAGATTCGTTCTTTAATCTCAATAATCTCTCTT
>JAAFHM010000327.1:0-2338 GCA_013298375.1 Ignavibacteria bacterium
GGAATGTTATTGCGGAAGCCGAAATAATCTGCTTTTGTGCCTTGTACGCTGGCACAACTTGTCAGAAAGCCACTGACAGATGCGAAGGCAAACAGAAGGGCGAACAACACGTGATACGCTGGCTTTGAGCATATATTCTGCTGTTGGGCAGAAGCGGAGATAGGCAGGGGGTTCATAATACAAATCCTCCCAAATGGGTTTTTGAAGAGAGTGAGGGATGAATAAAAGTGAGATGCTTTACGATATGACAAGGTTTAAAAACGTACAAGACGAGAAGTATCATAATTGGAGATACTGAGACAAAAAAATAACGAATATCCTGCAATTTTCCTTTAGGTAACTCGTGTTTAAGATTGTAAATTGCGTAGGATTTATATGATTTCAAACACATTTTTTCCAAAAAATGTTCCCGTAAACCGAATACTACTCATTATATTTTCAAACATTGTGGAGACCAGTTGTGGCTAAAGTCATCTTTACTGTCGGCTATGAAATACCGGAATCGCATCGCAGCCAATATGTGGAGCTTGTTCGTCAACTCAAGCCGCTTTTAAGCACCAATGGAACAGCTTATAGCGTCTGTGAATTAGAAAACAAGCGTAATCATTTTCAAGAAATTTATACGTATCCCAATGCCGAGGCGTATGAAGCGGCTGATGATACGGAAAACGCTCAGGCAGAGGCGCTCATTGAGCAGATATACGCCTTGGCGAAAGACCGCAAAGTCACCTACACGACGGCTATTGAAGTCGTCTAAACAAACAACGACAAGCCTTCCAAGACATCGTTTCACCCAATGATGTGTACCGTCCCAATCAAGGAATGATACTCTTGTTGCTCGGCAGCACGCAATTTCCTCCAAATTTTCCTTGTATCTTTTCTTCAAGGCGGCATCTACCGCCTTTTTTCTTTTTTTCACGCATCCATGCTTCTTTGCTTTACGCCCTTGTCGCTCATTCCGCTTTTTCGAGTGTCGGTATTGGTCTTGTGCGTACTGGTTTCGATAATACCGCACCCCAGCATTGCTCAACCTACCCCCGCCACAAGCGCCACCGAGCCTCTTCTTTCCTTAGATGAAGCACTCCGCATTGCTCTGGAACAGAATTATGGTATTCGCCTTGCCCGCAATGGTGCTGCCATTGCGGACAATAATGCAATGGGCATAAAAGCGCTTGGGGCTGCCGGTATGCTTCCGGTCGTGAATCTGACAAGCGGTTGGAATGAAAGCCGCGATAATGTCCGTCAAGTATTTGTTACCAGCGATATTCCGCAAGAGCGCGTCGGCGCTCGCACCGACCGCGCCAATGCTGTTATTCAGCTCAATTGGACGCTATTTGACGGTTTACAGATGTTCGCCCAACGAGACCGCTTTGCCGAACTTCAGAAACAAAGCGCTTTGGCGCTCCGTCAAGCACTTGAAAACACTATCGCGCTGGTGATGACTGCTTACGCAACGGTTGTCGAGCAGCGTATTTTACTTGCAGCACAGCGTACCGCACTGGGGCTGTCGAGAGAGCGCCTGACGATTGCCGAAGCAAAATTTCGCCTGGGAAGCGCTTCGGAACTAGATGCACAAAATGCACGGGTGGATTACAATGCCGACAGTGCCGCTTATTTGCGCCAGCAGGCGGTGTTGCTGAATACCAAAACTGCGCTTTTGCAGGTTCTCGGCGATGCGCAGCGTTTTGGCGGTGCTGGGTTTCGCACCGAAGATTCAATCGTTGTTGTACGGGATTTTGTACTGACAGACGCACAGGAACGTCTCCGCTCACGCAATGCCGCCTTACGTTCTGCGGGTTTGGACAATACACTGGCTCAGATAGCCGTGCGGCAAGCCGAATCATTCCACTTGCCCACACTGAATGCGGCAGTGAATTACAATTTTTCCGGGCTGGACGCAGAAGCCGGAGTGGTAAAAACAAGTCAGGCAAACGGTTTGAACTTTGGCTTTACTGCGCAAGTCAATATCTTTAATGGGTTTAACATTCAGCGTCAAATCGAAAATGCCAAAGTAAACGAACTCTCGGCAGAACTCCAATACAAAGACCTTGAAAACCGCTTGAATACTGCCTTGCAGCAAACAGTACGGAGTTTTCAGAATAGCAAAATCCTCGTGCAGTTGGAGCGCGATAATCTCCGTATAGCCCGCTCTGCATCAGAGATTGCGCTCGAAAAATTTCGCTTAGGCAGCATGAGTTCGTTAGATTTACGCCAAGTGCAGCAAAATTATATTCGTGCTGAAAGCCGCTTAATCACAGCACTTGCCGATACAAAACGGGCGGAAATTGAGATACTACGCCTTATTGGAGACTTTACCAAAGAATAATCTGCAAATAAT
>JAAFHM010000327.1:2348-5665 GCA_013298375.1 Ignavibacteria bacterium
ATGGTACAGCACTTTCATAGACGATATTGGGCAGCCAACGCTGGCGTTGGTGGCTTGATATTGTGCTTGGTGCTGTTTGTACCAATGTGCGTCGTTTTTGCCCAAATTTCCGCTCAAATTTCCGATTTGTCCTCGCAAGAAATTGTCAAAGAAATCCAACAACGACGCGAGACAGGGCGGAAAGATTCCGATTATGTGCGCTTACTTCTCACCGCTTCCCAAGATTTGAACCTACCCGACCGCGCACCGAGCTTTGTTGCAGAGGCACGGAGCTTATACCAATCATTCCATTCGCCTACGCTGGAGGCTGATTTTTTCTATGCAGCCGGAATGCTTGCCAGAGCGGAATTGCGTACGAAAGATGCTGCCGATACACTCCGTTTGGCGCTTGACAGGTATGTTCTGTTGGGAGAAAAGCATAAAACAGCGCTAACGTATTCTCGTCTGGGACTGCTTTTTCACCAAATGGGATTGTATGAGTCCGCGATTGAATACCACGTAACCGCACTGACACTGGCAGAAGAGATTGGTTACACGGAAATTATTTTTCGGCAAAGTATCAACTTGGCACACCTTTCCAGCGCTCTGAATAAACCTCGACGCGCCTTGAATCTCCTTGCTCAGGCGGAAAAGAATATGCTCCCGAATGCAGCTATTCAGCGCAAAACGGCACTTTATCAGTACCGAGCAGAAGCATATATGTTGCTGGGGAATCTCGATTCGGCGTTACGTTGTTTGAATCAGGCGTTTATGTTTGCTCACCAATCGCCATATCGTGATACGCTCACGCTGGCTTTCCTTTATGGCAATTATGCGATGATTGCGCAAAAACAGGGCAATAGCATTCTATCGCAGCAAATGCTTGATTCCGCGCTTGTGTTGGAGCGACTGCTGGCTTTTAATCACGACAACGTGCGTTTGCCGATGGATGCTGCACGGGTACTGCTCTTGCGGGCAGAACAGGAAGCGAATCCCGTGAGAAAAACTGCCTTATACCGCACTTCTTTGGGCTACGCAAACTCAGCGCTGGCACTTCCGATCAATGTGCGTCTTTATCGACTCATGCTTTTGGAGACAATGGCAAGTAGTTATGCGGCATTGGGGGATTTCCTGCAAGCCAATCGTGTACAGCGTAGTTATGTCGCCTTGCGGGATTCTCTCTTTAGTTTTGGCTTGGAAGCGCATTTTTCCTCTATTGCCGAGCGCATTGCCAGAAATAAGCGCGAAAGCGAAGTTGAGCATTTGACCATCGAAAATCGCGCCAGAACTCGCTTGCAGTACGCTTTTGCTGCAACGGCGCTGGTCTTAGCGGTGCTTATTGTGGTGCTGTGGAATCGGTATCGCCTCAAACAACGCTCCAAGGCAACCGTTGAAACCATGAACGCTGAGTTGCATAATGCCAATTTGCAACTCCAACAAGCAAATATGCTGCTTAATCATGCCAACGACGAGCTTTCTCTTGCCAGAGAACGTGCCAGCGAAGTCGATACGATGAAGCGGGCGTTTATTGACATGATATCGCATGAAATTCGGACACCTCTGACGGCTATTCATGGTTATTCGGATATTTTCCTGATGGAACTCACCGATAACGATCACCGTGATTTTGCCGAGCGTATCAGGGCTTCGTCGAAACACCTGCTGTTGCTTTTTGAAGATATGCTCCATCTCTCCAAAATGCGCGGCGACCAGATTGACCTCGACCTTGAACTTGTGTCTATCCACGAGGTGTGCCGACAAATTATTGCTATGTTTGAGTCGGCAACGCAGGAAAAGGGTATCACATTGAAGCTAGAAGTCAGCAGCAGCCTTGTTCAACATCTTCTCTTGGATACGGCAAAAGTACGATTGATCATCTTCAATCTCGTAGGCAATGCGGTGAAGTTTACGGAAAAAGGGGGCGTAACGTTGAGCGTTGTTCCTATTCCCAACCCTCAAGAATCAGAAATAACCGCCGAAACAGGCATGATGACGGGCATTTGTATTACCGTCCACGATACGGGAATTGGTATGCCCGAAGAAGCTCTCAAGCATATTTTTGAATCATTTCGGCAGACGAATGTGGATATTCATCGCAAATACGGTGGATTAGGCTTGGGACTGACTATTTGCAAGGCATTTGCTGATGCGATGGGGGGAAACATTACCGCCGAGAGCGTACAGGGCGAAGGCTCAACCTTCCGCGTTGTCATACCAATTTCCCACAAAGAGATTTCTAACGCGCAGTAGCGCATTACTGGCGGAATCTTTCGTATATTGGGCGAACATTTTCCTTTTTACTGACTAATTCTGGTGTTCAATGCGCACCGTTGCTATTGTTATCCTATTCCTCTTCGGTTTCTCTTTTTCTGCGACCGGGACGCAAGGGGCGCAATCCCCCACCAGCGCATTCCACGCAGCCGATTCACTTGCCCCGCAGTTCCCCACAACCACGCCTTTTTTATACAATGCACCCCATATCGTTGTGGGCGTACTATTCGGCGTGATGCTCTTTGCGGCGGTCAGCACGGTTGTTTTAGCGGTTTCCTTTGCGCAACGGCATTATGAATATTTTGTGCTGTTTACGGGGTGCTTTGCCCTGACACTGCTCTATGAATATTTTTCCTTCGATGAATATCTCTTTCAGCATACACAGACGCTTGCGCTTTTCGTGCGTTATGCCCTTCCATCGCTGACAATTCTTGTTGGTATCGTCTTTCTACGGCGTTTTTTAGATGCTCATTTTGTTGCCAAACGGCTTGGTATGTGCCTTATCATCGTGATTCCGATATATGCTTTGGTCGTTGTTTTCCTGCTTGCTGGTGGAATTGATTTCTGGCAAATGCGGGTTTTGCCCGTCGTCAATGCCGTTTCAACGCTTCTTTTGCTTGCTATTTGGGGCATCATCATCAAAAAAAATGCGGGTATTCTTGGGCTGAATAGTCTGGAAATAGCCTCGGCTTTGGGTTTGATAGTGCTGATACCGGGCAAAGCATTTGTTCTTTCTGGATTGATGCTCCTCGGTGAGCCTTTTTCCGCCAAAATTATTGTCAACACTGTGCTTTGCATCAATATTGCTCTTGTCCCCGTTGCACTGGTGTTGCGTATTCGGGATAGCAATAAAAAACTCCTCATTGCCCTGCGTGAGCGTAGTCTTGCCGAGCAGGAAGCCCTTACCGAACACCGACGCAATGATGCGCTCCGCCGTGCAAACGCAGAGGTATTGTCGCAACAGGATTTACTCGAACAGCAGCGTCGCCAGATAGAGGGTATGAATGCTGCCTTGCAGGAAAATAACCTCCAATTGGGTGCGCAGAATCTCCAACTCAAAGAACTCC
>JAAFHM010000015.1 GCA_013298375.1 Ignavibacteria bacterium
GATTTTTTGGATAGATAATTCGGTTCACCAAACCCCTCTTTTGTCACGCTTTTTCACCACTTTTTTATGGCAGCCCAAGAAACTTTTGCCCAGCAGATTGACCGCTCTATCGCAATGCTGGCATCATACATTATTCCCGCAGGATTTCTCCCTGTTGCTTCCGGCACGAATTGCGAATTTTCGGCTATGGATTATGGCTACCCAACGCACTACGTCGAATTGCAGGGCGGTGTGCGTTTGGCGTATATTGACGTTTATACGGGCGAGTCGGAGCCGAAAGGCACAATTATTTTTCTGCATGGTCTGGGAAGTTATTTGCAATCGTGGAAACGCAATATTCCTTCGCTTTCTAAAGAGTATCGCTGTATCGCCATTGACCTCCCGGGCTATGGTAAGTCCTCGAAGCAGCATGAAATCACGCTGGATTTTTATGTCGTTGTTGTAAAAAAACTTGCCGATGCGCTAGAATTGACCAATGTAGTGCTTTGTGGACATTCGCTGGGTGGGCAAGTAGCTGTTTTGGCGGGATTGCGCTATCCGAAATTAATCACCAACCTCATCTTGCTTTCGTCGGCTGGCTTGGAGTATTATACGGAATTGGAGCGCATGATTATCAAGCCTTTTGCTCATTTGCCGATTCCATTTTTTAAGTATGCTTCTCCGGCGGGTATTTTTCTGTCGTATGCAGCAAACTTTTATTCTATGCCTGAAGAAGCGCTCTTTATGGTGCGCGATCGTGTTCTCTGGGCGCACGCATCGGGGTATGACCTCTATTGCCGGGCGGTGATGCAATCTTTCTTGGCAATGGGGTATTCGCCTGTTGCGCCACGCCTTTCGGCGGTAAAACAGCCAACACTGATTATTTACGGCGCTAACGACAATTTTATTCCGAATTGGTTCATGCACGGTGGCTCTGTTCGGAGTGTTGCCAAAGAAAGCGCAGAGAAAATTCCGAATGCCGAATACAAAATTTTTGATAAATGTGGGCATTTTGTTCCCTTCGAGAAACCCAAAGAGACGAATGAGGCGATACGGGCTTTTTTGGGTTGAGGTTGAACGGAAGCAGTCGAGAAAAGGTCTGCAAAATTCTTGATTCTTAAGATCAAATCTTCAAGTCAACGCAACAGTAAAAAAACAGAAAATCCGCTATGAACGGCATTCATAGCGGGTTTTTTTGTTTGGGGAGCAGAGAAGTTGTAAAACTCGTGTTGTGTGAACCAATAAAAAATCTCTGGTTGGGATGACAGTATCTCTTTTAGGATATTGATTTATATGTGGTTTGCAGTATCTTTTCCTGCTCTTTCGTAATATCATCGCAGTTTATGGCACAATCTAAAAGCTGTTTCAATATTGCATTTGGCAATAAACCAAATTGATGCATTTGTTGGGTAAATACTTTATTCAAAACATCCTGTTGTGTAAATTCAAAAAACTGGTCAAGTCCAACCCATGTGTCTTTGCGTAAGCAGGTAGAGTGTAGCGGCAAAAAGAAATTGGGATAGCGATCACTTGACTGACAGCCAAAGATATTCCCTTTATGGATGCCCTTTGACGTTGTTTTTACAACAACATATTTGCCAATTTCGCCATCATTCAGAATTACCAATATTTTTTCACCGACAGTGCCGTCGCTATAGATAAAGTTTCTGTCAAAAAGGAGAGTGCCAGGGGTCATTGATAATTATGAATAATTTCCTTGTTTTCTTGGGCAACGGATGGCATGAAATCTTGTTCACTTTTGCGAAAAGCATATTCATATGGTATGATCGCCTGAATCCGTTTTTCAATTTCATAGACCTGATGCCAAGGGCGATTTTCAAGATGAGTATCCGCTATCATTGCGTCTGCCTTAGCATCACGATATTCATTGGAGAGATCCTCCAATAATCGTAATTCTCGCTTCGTAAAATGCGTTGGATCGAACTCGGCGATTGCTTGAACAAGCTGCATGGGGCTTTTGTTCTTGATAGGAAGTGTTTTTATATACACTTTACTTGCTAAATCCTCTTTAAGAGAGGAGCGTAATTCATCGTATATATCCGTTGGCACTGGTCCCATTTTCCAAGCATAATACTGTAAGCCTGTAACGCTCCGGCCAGTATCACGATAGTGATAAAAGTCTAAGAAATACAGTAGCTTATTGAGTTTGATAATGCCAAAATTCCGCGTATTCTTTGCAAAATACACGATGGCATTTATCAATTTTTCGCGTTCATGGGTAATGATCATTTTTCTTTCCTCATTGCGTCTTGTATTTTTTGCCTTGCATCCTACAAGTCTTTGCAAAGTTATCGAATTTCATACTTTTACACAACTTGAATTAAAGCGGGAGGTACAGCATGATTTTGTCTAAAGAAAGCAGATAGAAAATAAAAACGGCTTGAAACCAAGAGTTCCAAGCCGTTTTTTGCGGAGAAGAAGACACCCGAATTTTTTACTATGAACCCGCTTGGAATCTACTGTTTCGGCGGTTGACTTTGAAAACGCTCGTTCAGCGCTCGTCGGTTGCCTTTTTTAAGGCTTTTTTTAGGTCTTCTCCGGTGCGTTTTTTTCGGTAACGTTGAATATTCATACTCGGTGAATGACCAAGCAATTCCGCTACAAGTGTAAAGTCCAAACCTAACACGTTTTCGTAATACCATCCCGCGCTGCCTCGCAACGTGTGAACAACGTATTTCGGGTTAAAATTGAGTGCTTTCGCTGCTTTACGGAAATTGGTTTGTATGTTCTGCGTGTGTTTCCACCGCCAAACCTTGCCGTCTGGGAATGTGTGCTTGCGCATTTCCTCAAGGATTTTTACGGCTTCGGGGAAGAGTGAAACGGGGAACTCACGATAGATGCTGCCTTTGCCGATTATCTTCAGAACGCCGCGCTCTTCGTCGTAATCGCTCCATTTCATTTTAATCACCTCACCAACGCGCATACCGGTACGCCAGAGCCATTCAAAAATCAATGCGTGTTCGTCGTGATAGCGGTCTTCGATGTTTTCAAAGAACCCAATCAGGCGCTTAATTTCATCGGGCTTTAATACGAGGTGTTCAACCTTTTTCGGCTCTTTCGGGATGCCGATTGTTGCTACGGGATTTTTCTTGATGTATTCACACTCGACCGCGTAGGTGAACATCGCTTTCATGGTGGTCATGTACCGCTTGCGGGTTGACTGTGCAAGTTCGCGTGACTGAGCCTCACGGAGCGCTGATAGGATTTCCGCAGCCGAGAACGGCACATCTTTCGGGAAGTGGAACCGGAGGCTGTTTTTGAATTTCTCCAAAACTATTGCGCCCGCCTGACCGAGGCGCGTGTCTTTGTACTCTTTTGCAAGTGCATAGACTGTTCTAGGAACCGGCACAGCATCCACGTCACCCTGCAAAACACCCGAAAAAAACTTCTCTAAAAATGCGTCTAAATAAATCAGTGCTTCCCGCTTGTTCGCTTCGTGCCAGAGCAGCCCCGTGCTTTCCATGTAATCCGCAACACGTACCCACACGCGCCCGTGCCGTTCAAAGCAGTAGCCGTTTGCGAATTTGGCGGAATACCAGCGTTTTGCAGATTTGGAGCGGGGACGGGGCATGGGGGAAGAGTGTGTGAAAATCAAAAACAACCCTCATCAGACCAAAGCGGACACGTTGTTACAGTCATGTTGACTACTTTAGGTATTTACCTCTCAAATCCGCTTCGTAAACATCTATAATTTTATCTGCAAGAATTGATAGGTCTCTTGACATACCCCTATTTTGGGGAGGTACCCCTTTGTGCATCTTAACAATATGGATCTTTGTCATATTGTTTTTAACAAACTTGATTGCTTCAGCGTAGTCATAATCACCACTAACCAAAATAATTTTATCACACTTCTTTTCTACGCTAAGTGAAATCATTTTAACTGCAAGTGATATATCCACACCTTTTTCTCCAAGATATTCTTTATTGTATGGATTCACTTTTAATATGCCCGTTTTAACTATCTCTAAGTCGTCAAACTCTAAGCACAGTTTATCATAATTATATTCGATACTTTGAAATTTAACTTTTTCTTCGTTCAGCCATTTTTCAACTTCGACGGCGTCTTGTTCAATTTGAGCTAATACATTCGGCGGTATTGTAGATTGGTTATTCCGGTAGTCCTGTGAATAATTTTTATACTTTCGACCTACAATAGTATTGCGAATATTATGAGTGGTAAAATAGGTGTCTAATATTTTTTGAGGGCGGAACCAGTATGAACGAACCAGCTCTTCGCCATCACTAAGGAAGCTGTTAAAAAGCAAGTTCCATTTAATATCCTTCTCAACCAAACTTATGCTTTTTAGGGAATAGTAGAGGTTTTGTCCATCAACGAGAATAATTACTTTTTTCATAGCGGTATAAAAAATGAGAGCCACCATTGCTGGTGGCTCACAAATTCAGGCTTTCGCCCAGTGTTAATCTGCCAACTCTTTGGCAAGCGTTTTTTTTCATTACCCAAAAATAATACATTTTTTTATTATTGTCAATTTTTTTTTGACATGAGGTAAACAATTATGGCACCAAAAGAACACTTGAAAGTGGGGAAAGTACATTCGCCGGATTATCGTAATAAAGTACATTTTCCTTTATCCTAAAATAATGCCCAAAACACTTCTCGCCGTTTACAATCAGTTCCGTGTTTTCGGTCTGTTTGAAACCGTCAGGCAGGGCAAAACGTGTTTGCCCTGCGTATTCGACCTTTAACTGTATTGGAATCATACTGCTTTTATGGTTGTGCGTAAATGTACTGAGCCTCTTTTGTTTTTGTCCAGCCTATCCAATGTACGACCTGACCTTGTGGATTGACAATCTGTATCGTATCGCTCTTGTTATTGAGCCATGCGGGAATTTTGTACTGATACACTCGGAGTAATTGCGATGGGATTGCTTGTATGTCTTGAAAAAGCTGCTCTTGATTGCCGCTTGTGCTGCGAATTTTCCAACCTGTCGGCGAAACGGTTGTATCTGATATATTCTGAACCCAAATTTCTTCTCTTTCATCATCTATACCGACAGGATCGGGCATAACACGGAACAACACAAAAGGCGTGTTCGGAGGCTTGGGGAATGCTTGGATTGTCGTCGAATATGGCGCTTGTTGCCAGTTTACCGTTTGGATTTCCGTTCCGGTTGATGTTACAAGCGTTGCAAAACCTGCGGTTGTGTCTAAGAAACGATTCGTACCCTGCATTGCAACAGCACCACGAGCAGGGATAAGAGTGCGTTGGTTGCCATTGACACTATAAATTTCCTCTCTGCTGCCTGATGTACGGATACGCCAGTTATAGGGCGTAAAATCTGAATCACTCGTATTGACAAGCCAGACAGACCAACCGCGTACAAAAAAGTTGGGATTTGAGCCACCGCCCGGAACACCCGTAGAAGGTCTTACCCAATACATTCGGATTGGATTTTGCGTGTCAATAGCCTGAGGCTTGTAGGTTTCGGGTGTTTTGTTGTCCGGTCCCGTGCTTGTGCAGGCAGACAGGAGAAGGAATGCAAGGAGAAGTTTTTTCATGGCTTAACCTCCAAATAGATTCTTCGAGATCCCATACCGCTTGGACCTAAATAGAACAGCTTCCCGCTTTTGATTTCCCTGTATATTGGATAGCCACGCTCTGTTTTTGTGTATGTTTCTTCACAGCCATCAGGGCGCTTGTACCATTTAGGCAGTTCTGCATCTGGCTTAGTTTCTGGCGGGGTATAAGTATCTGCAACACCACCACCAGATTTGACCAAAGAATCAACTCGGGCGTTTTCGGCAGCGGTTTTTAGACGAAGAACTGAATCTTGTTCACGCTCTTGTACCTCGCGCCTGAACTTATCCAAACTGTCTGCCACCATTTTTTGTGCTTTTTCGGCTTCCGTAGGCTCTTTCGGGCGAACGAGCCAGCCCAGAATCAACAAGAATACGATAAGTCCGCCAAAAATATAGAGTACCCGTTTCAAAAATTTCTTCATACAAAACCTTCCAAAAATTAGGAGAAATAAGGCTACTTAGAAGACACTTGAATTATTTACAAAGTGATTTACCTTTTTCAAGAAAAAAGAACAAATCTCCGCCTTGAGTTTGCGCGGTTGAAGCATCTGCATAGCCTTTTTTGTATTTGCCGCCTTCTTTGCTGCGTGACTTTGCCGTGCCATTCAAAGCATACTTCACGCTGCCCGCCTCAATAAAAACAGCACCCGCATCACACAACAACTCGCCTTCATTGAAGCTAAAACACCACTCTTTCGCATAGTCGCTTTTCTTCACTTTTAATGAGCCTGCAAATGCTGTTGATGTGCATAAAAGCACCGCAAGTAAGAACACAAATTTTCTCATTACGAAACCCTTTTCGGTTATGATTGAATAATAATATGAAATACTACCATAGACTTTGTTTGTATATTGTTGCCTATACAAAATCTTTTCGACATTTGCAATAGCTCCCGGTCATTAGAATACAATTCGGGTCATTAGTTTTGGGTCTTGGTCATTAGAATGCATTTCGGGTCATCGCTTTTGCATCGTATGTGAAGTTTGTAGTATTTTGCTTGACAATAGTCTCTTTCTCTTTCTCTTTCTCTTTCTCTTTCTCTTTCTCTTTCTCTTTCTCTTTCTTTGATGGCAAATATTTCAACATCCAAACTTGTGCAACTGTGCGGTTATTTCGAGGATTTTCACTTCCTTGTTCCCGTCATAGACGAGTGCAGTTCAATGACCGTTCTCACGCCTGACCAGCTATCTACGCTGTATGATAAAGGCGTTTCTCTGAGTTACCTTCTCGGAAAAAGTAACGAAATGTTTAACCGTGAAGAGTGCGGAAAAAGACTGCGTAAAATTCAACAACAACGACAAGAGCAATCGCTCACTACTATTCTTTCTCACCATTCTATTTCTCTATGCAATACTGCACACGGCGAACACTCGCTTGCTTTGCCGCAAGCCTAATCTTTCTTTCTGGCACCCTTCGCGCTCAATCGGTTGAGCCTGCCGGATATGACCCCGTAGAGTTTCACCGAATCGAACTTGGCATGGCGAAATTTTTGACGGGTGGTTTCCAGTCAGCGAATGGCACACCTGTTATTTCTACTATTGCCGGAACGCTTTCGGCAACATCCGTCCGTTCACTGCTCGGTACGCCTCGTGCAGTGTACTTGCGCGAGTATTTTGCTCTCGACGAGAAAGGTGTTTTACACCTGCTGCTCGTGCCGAAAACCGCCGACAACCACGATATTATCTTGCCCCGCATCACTGATGCTGACGGCTCAATGCTCTCAGAGGCAACAGCGCGGCGCTGGATTCAGAACTATGCGAAATCAAGCCTTTTCGCCCGCTATGGCAGTGTGTACGCATCAAGCATACACAAGCAAGCGGTGTTGGCGGTTATTGAAAAGAACAAAGCTGCGGCGGTGCGGTTCTATTTTGCCCTTGAGTTGGATAACCGCATGGGAGTCGTCTTGAGCGGGGTTTCTTCTGCTACAAGAGCCGATAACGCAATCGAAACCAGCGAATACATTGCCAACAAAACTTGTTGCCGTGAAAACGACCCGCAACGAGGAGAACTAGCACAATAGAGAAAATATGCCTTCAATCCGCTTCGTCGTCGGTGTCATTCATTTAGCAATCGTTTGTCTTGCTGGCTTGCGGGCGCGTGATACAATCACCGCGTCCGCAATGCCAATTTTGTTCTTGTGCTGGACGAGCCTGACTGCGGATTTGCTGTGCTATGCCTTGTTTCGCAACGGCTTGGAATTTGAATCTGTTAAACATTTTTATACGCTGTTGGAATTTCTCCTAGAAATTCTTTTTGTGTCCGGAGTTACAAAAAATGTATTTTTGAAACGCGTTGTCACGTTCATACTTCCATTGTATTTCGCCGTTTGGTATTTTGTGCAGCTTGACAAGAATGCAGTTCAGCAAGACGACATGATTGCCCAAATCATTTCCAGTTTGCTTGTTATTGCTTTCATCGTTTGGGTATTGATAGAATTGACCAGCAATCTTTCCGAGAGCATGAAGCATGAGTCACGAAAGCAACTGGCATATCAAGCCGCACGACAAATATGGCAACCTGCTATCGGAAAAATGTTTGTTGGCTTGGTTCTTTTCAACATCTTTGTTTTGGTCATATACCAGCTACAAATGCTCGGTTTTTTACTTCACGACCAATACTACCACAGCGTGGCGCACATCCTGAAAAACACCTGCTTTCTTATTGCTTTTCTCCAAATTCAGAAAAGAGGCTAAAATGTTGAACAGCATTCTTATCATCCTGATTTTTTTCGTTCTTGCCGCAACGATTGTAACGCTCTCGGTGGTACTCATTCTGCACAAGCAAGATTCCTCTAAGACCAAACAACGCTATCAAGCACAAACCCAAATCGTTATTCGGACCATTGAAAGCAGCCAGCCGATTTTGCATGATTTGCACGATTGCATTGACAGAGCAGAACATATCACACGCGGGACAAGTGCCAGTGCCGAGATGCGGAAAATTGCCGACGAGATGCGCGACATTGTCGTCAGTCTTGATGACTTAATTCTGGTTCAGAATATTCAGGAAGGGCTGAAGATTCTGGAACAGATTTCTTCGCCGAAAAACGAGCAGTAATCTTTGCTTCCAGTTTCTCTCCGTCGTGGTCATGCGAAAAAGGGTGATTATTCCCGCTATGCGCGAAAATCCAGTCTATGTCAATGCCGCAGCCTGAAATCCATTGCAAAAAATCCTCATTCAAGTCCATCTCCGGCGCATTCCCTTCCAGTGACAGAATGTAATCAAACGTAACGCTCTTGACATTTTTCCGTGCCGTAAAAAAAAACTCTTCTACCGTATCCGTCTCCGTGAGCCAGCGCCGCACTAAGCGCCATTTTTTACGCCGATAGGCAGTATTCTTTTCACTCGTGAACAAATTTTCTGGAGCAGTCGTAGCGTTTGCATCGGTTTCGCTAGCGCCCTGCTTGCTGAACTTTTGCGCAAGTGCGCGTCCAGCCTCATTGTCTGCAAATGGGGAGTCAATCCCATATTCCAACCAAGCTAAATTCATCCCGATTTCAAGTAATTTACTTTTTAATTTGTTCCCTGGCTTTGTAGCATTGTTGAAATAATCAGTCAATGTTTGGGGCTTGTCATAGCCTAATTCTCTGGAAAATAAAGACTTGTTGCCTCCATAAACCATATCGCAAAAAAATAGCAAGCGGCTACCAATATCATTATTTTTTGACATAAAGTGATTTACTTGCATTTTTTACTTGTTATTAAAGTGATTTACTTTTATATTTGTAACCAGAAATAAAACACAAAACATAATACGTTTTGGAGCATAAAACAAGGAAGCAAAATATGAAAGATTTACAGTATCTCAAAGATAAAATAACGAAAGAGAAGCGTACAGGTCGCTCAATTTCTCTCCCCGTATGGTTGTGGGAAAAATATGACGCGATTGCGATAGACAACGAACTGAATCTTTCCGACGTGGTAGAAGAGGCATTGCGCCGCTTTGATATTGAGTTATCAAGTTCAAATACCATGCCACAAGAGGTGCAATGATGGAGACTGAGCAAGAAAAAAGCCCGCAACATACGGGCTTTAAGATGACGCTGACAATAACCGTCAAGGACTGGAGCAAAGTGATTGAGGTTGGCTCTTTGGAAGAACTTCCTGACGGCAAGGCACAGGCTAAAATTCATTTGAAAGGGTTTGAAGGACTGCAGAAAGCACTTGACAACTTTAACAGCGCCTTAACCGATTTGGGCTTTGACTGTTCAGCAACGATTACCGAAACTCATTGATTTTTTTACCAATCCAGCAAAACCCATGAAAAACTACATTCTTACAGACTCGGAAATAGCAGTCTTGCAACTGAGGGAACAAAGTGTCACAGCCGTTTCCTGCCCGTCAGCATTTGCAATCGTTAGTTCTGCGTTGCAAACGGTCGTGAACCGCCCTGAATAAATGCTTCGGGGTCGCCTTCGGTTGCAGCGTCTTCTTTTTCAATACGCAATACCTTCACAAACGGCGATTTCCCAAACATCGCTATATCGGCAAACATTGAAAGGTCAGGCGAATACGCAGATTTCAAAATGTTTGCCTCCATATTCGGTAGTACAGCAAGGTGATCTTCTGAGACAATACTAACAGCACCTTTTTTCGAGAAATAGACCTTGCGCCCGTCGGCAAGGTGAAGTTTAATTCGATAATCCATAGCAGTCAATCTCCGATAAGTAGGAAAATAGTGAGTCGCATTACGAAGATACGAACATCGGAGAAATTTTAAGAACACCATGCAAACCCTCACCCACAACGACATAGCAGAGCGCCTACACATCGGCACAGGCAAAGCACGTCAACTTCTGCGGAGCGGCGCTATGATGGTGATTGAAGTGGCTGACTACGGCAATGGTAAAAAAGCGCGACGGGTGACGGTAGAGGAGTTTGAACGGTGGTTGCGAGAGCAGGAGCAAAAGAGCGCACCGAAGAAGCCGAGAAAACGCATCATTGCCCGAAAAGAGAGCGGGTATGTGCCGAAGACGATAGACGAGATTTTTGCTTGACGATGAACACACAAACTCTCATGCAAGGGGAACACATAGCGGGGTAGAGCAGTCTGGAAGCTCGTTGGTCTCATAAACCAAAGGTCACAGGTTCAAATCCTGTCCCCGTTACAACGCTAGTGCATAGCGTTATGGCTGGGCTGCGACAGTCTGGAAAATGCACAGAACGCAGGTTGCCCGAATGTACTAATGGCAGGTGAACTGGTTGAATACTGGTTAGTGCGGGTTCGACTCCCGCTTCGGGTACAAAAGCAAAACGGCTTGCCGCTCAAGTCTGGAAAACTCTAAGAGCGAACAAGCCGTGTTTCAACAACCGCAATTTACACAAAAAGCATGGAAAATGCAACAATGGTGCGCTATGGCGCACAGGTGCAAGGGGCTTTGTTTGGGAATTTGGTAGTACACCATTTCTCACCACTGCCACAGCCGAAAGAGGAACGCCTAGAGGCACGAGAAGAGATAGAAGCGCTGTCAAGGCGCTCTCCGGTGATTGAGGTTCATACGCACGATAACCCGATTCTGGACGTAATGGACGTTTTTGAGCGCTTGGGCGAGGCAATGTCAGCTATTAAGCCCAGCGCTGACCCGCAGCACAAAAAGCCGTCACTCAAAGAGTGCCTGAAAGCGCTCACAAAGGCGCGTTGGGAACTTGACGACGCTATCGAAGTAGTCTGCAAGGCATTAAAAGCCGAGCGTGTCAACATCGAAAAAATGGTGTGTCTGGAAACAGCACCGCCGCCGATTTTCCAAGAAATCATCTAAAAACCCGCATGAAATCCACCGAAATCGTTCTTTTGCTGCCGATTGGCATACTGGTAACAGCGTTTGTTCTGCGTCTCTCTGCAATGCTTATTGCTGCCTGGTGGCGCGAAAGGCAGTTGCAAAAGGCATTTTCGCGGCGGATGGATGACCGAGACGACGACCCGCCCTTGGCGATATGACAATCAAGGCGTGGCGAAGGGTTTTGTGCGTGTTTTTATGCTGCACTTCACAAAAGTTTTTTCCTACAAGTCGCGCCTTTTCTTCCCCCTTTTGAAAAACAAAACGCCCCGCGATTTGAGCGCGAGGCGAATCTTAAACCCCATTTGAGACAAGCAAATGAGTACCTACCAAACTACGACACACGGCGAGAAAAAGCAAATACTTTTGCGCCGCCGCACACCGTACCCGCACGTTTTCGGGTTTTTGCAAAACAGGATAGACCGTAACGAACACTTGCTTTTGCAGATGACTCTTGAGCAGGAGCAGTTGCCCGCAGACTGCGAAATGCACTGGTTTGTGATGGAATACCAAAAAGACCGCTTGCGGGCAATCATCAAGCGCGACTACGAACACCTCCATAAAATCACGGTTTCTTAAACCACTTACAAAAAAAACATCATGCCTACTATTCGCAAAGCTGACGAGGCAATGCTCGTCAAACTCTTAACCGGACTTATTTACGGCGATGCCAGTTCGGGCAAAACAACCCTCTCCGGCACGTCAAAACGCGCTCTGATTTTGGACGGCGACCGAGGCGCATACCGCGCCCTGCACCGTCCCGACACTTTGGAAGTTCAATCGTGGCAAGATATTCTTGATGTCGTCGCCGACGATGTGATTATGGCAGAATACGACACGATTGTTATTGACACCGTTGGAACGGTGCTGGACTTCCTTGCCGAGCGCATTACGAAGCTGCCCGGAAAGAACAGCAACGGCGCGGGTGGACTGTCTCCGCAGGGCTGGGGCTTGCTCAAGAACGAGTTTCAAGCCTTCGTAAATGGTCTCCGTGCAAAAGGCAAAAACATCTTGTTCATTGCTCACGCAAAGGAAGAAAAAGACGGCGACAACCGTTACTATCGTCCTGACATTCAAGGCGGGAGTAAAGATATGGTTTACCGCATCTGCGATTACATCGGCTATGCCTACCGCACCAGCGCTAACACGCGCATTGTTGATTTTTCCTGTGTTGAGCGGGCTATGGTCAAAGACACGGCAAACATTGGTAAACTGACTATCCCCGATTTGACCGAAAAACAGCCGTTTTTTGAGAACGTGATGGATGCAATGTTGGAGGCTATTAACAACAAGACCGAAGCGCAACAGCAAGCGGTTTCGACGATAAACACCTTCCGAAAAACAGCTGAGGGGCTTACTGAGGCGGAGCAGTTCAACGAGCAAATCTCGTTCATTACTGCGTTGAAAGAAAAAAACAAGGCTGTTGCGATGCAGTGTTACAAAATTCTGGAAGAGCAAGCGGCAAAGCATGGACTTCAATTTGACAAGGATGCAAAAAAATATCTTGCTGAAAGCGCTCAGAAACTCACGGAACTGCAAAAACGCATCAAGAAATTTGACGACAAAACCACTACCGATGATTTTAACGCGGCTTTGGCAGACGCACGTGCAGTGGCGAAAGAAAACGCGGCGGACGGCAAGAAATTGAAAGCCTTGCTTGATGAAACGGCTGGGCATCTTGGCTTTGAGTTCGACAGCAAGGCGAAAGCCTACATTGCCCCGCAAATGGCTGAGGCTGCTCAAGAGGAGGTAGAGGCTCCATGGTAAAACACAAAGAACTTGCAGCGCGGGTTACGCGCCTTGAGTCCTTCCGTCGCTACCGCGACGAACAGGACTTTGACACGGCAACAAAAATGCGTGAAGAACTGGTGCGGGAGATTATTTCTCCTGCACCATCGAACCGCAAAATGCAGATGGGAACGGCGTTTCACACCATTCTTGCACAGCCGGAAAAATACAAGTTTACTGGCTATGGTGAAACTACTTACTCTGCCGACAGCATTGTTTTCCCGCAATCCGTAATCGAAGCCGCCATGCGTCACGTTGACTACGACGCAGTATTTGAATTGCCCACCTACAAGTTTTACAGCATTGACGATACCGAAATTCTCATCACCGGCACGTGCGACCATTTGCGCGGTACGAAGTTGACCGACTTCAAAACCCGTTGGTTTGAGGGGCAGCAGTGGGGCGTGTGGGATGACAATAACCTACGCGAAACCTACGAAGCCTCCTACCAGTGGCGTTTCTACTGTGATATGTTCGGTGCTGACGAATTTCAGTACATGGTGTTTGCCATGCGTGACCGCGAACCGATTGAACTGGTAAAAATCAAGACCGATATTGTCTGTGTACCCTACCAAGCAATGAGCCGCGATATTGACGACCTCTTGTACGATTTCTTGCACTTTGTTCGCGTCCACGATTTGGAGCCGTACTTGCAGCGCACCGAGCGCGAAGAGCGCATTTTAGAAGAGGCGTTTGCATGACAACGCCCGTGTTCAATGCCAGTGTAGAAAACGGCACACTTCGTTTCGCAGACGGCGAAAAACAGCGTATGGCTCAGTATGTACGCAGTTTGAAGGGTGATGTATCCGTTACCGTGAAAAAACGCACGAAGCCACGCTCCTCTCACCAGAACAGGTACTATTGGGGTGTAGTTGTGGCGCTGCTTTCGGAATACACGGGCTATGAACACGAGGAAATGCACGACGCTTTGAAACTACTCTTTCTCCGCAAACCAGCACACGCGCCCGGACTGCCGGACACGCTCCGCTCAACTTCTGACTTGTCCACGAAGGAGTTTGAGGACTACCTAGAGCGTGTCCGACGCTGGGCTGATATTGAACTATCCATAATTATCCCACTCCCAAACGAGATTGACCATGACTGAAACACAGCAAATTAGCTACTCCAAAAATCTTGCAATTCTGAAGCTGCCCCTGGGCGCTGACCTTGCAATCACAAAAACCACCCTTGCCGACCTTGCCGAAGAAGCGGTCGAGAAAATCCTAGATAGCGGCGACGTACTTGGTCACTACACCCGTGCAAAACTCCTCTCGACGTATTGCGAAGAAGTGATTGACCGGATCAAGCCGGAAGTCGTCGCGGAATTGCAGCACAAAGGCTGGGAACACGATTACATCAAAATCGCCGCTTCGGTGACTGGTAAAAAGTACGATTACTCCGCAAGCCTTGAATGGTGCGAGGCTGACGCACAGATACAAAAATTAGCAGCACACAAAAAGGCGCTTGAAGACGGTATGCGCAAGAACGGCACTGCAAAGGTGAGCAAAGAGGGCGAAATTTCTCCCAAGTTGACGCTGGGAAAGTAGAACACGCGCCAGTTACGGAAAATCCGGGGCGCTTCCATTATGGAGACTTCGCCCCGGATATTGAATTTCACATCGAACTGGCGCGTGTGGCGGACATAAAAGAACAATCGTATCGGCTAAATATGCAAGCGGCAATTGACAGGCAAAATGCGGGTCTATGCTTCCATTGCTATAAACCGCACAACGGTAGAAATTTCAGAGGTTCTTACTTCTGTACCAACCATTTTCCAACACATTTTCACAAAAACCGATGACACGAGAACGCATTAACCCCGAAGAACTGAAAGCCATTGCGGTAAGCAGTGACTGGCGACGGGTAGAATACGACCTTTCCCAAGCCGAACTTGAAGAGGTCGAAACGAAATACCGCGAGACTTGTCTTGAGATTGACGGGCTTGAAATCGAAAAGAAGAGCGCCACGTCGCACTTCGGCAGCCTGATTAAAAATTCCGACACGCGCCGTGAAGAATTGCGTCAGCAAATCTTGACACAAAAGCGCAAAACAGATGCTGAGGTTTTCCTTGTGCCTGACCTTGACGCTGACTTGATGAAATACTACGACAAAGACGGGCGCAAGGTGTATGAGCGCCCGCTTGAAAGCTACGAGCGTCAAACCTCAGCATTGGAGGATTTCGCGGAAGTGGAGGCAAACGATGCAGACACCGGAGCTTAGACCGTACCAGAAGGCTCTTAAATCTGGCATTTACACTGCGTTTCGGGAAACCAAACGCAGTGTGCTTGCCCAGCTTCCTACGGGCGGCGGCAAAACGATTCTGTTTTGTGCTATTTGTGCCGATGCCCTTGCAAAAGGGCATCGAATCATCATTCTAGTTCATCGCAAAGAACTGGTGTTACAAACTGTGAAATCGCTGCTCAAGTACGGCATCAACGCAGAAGTAATCATGCCAGGGTATCGCTACCGACCGACGGCAGCTATTCAGGTTGCAATGGTACAAACGATTTCGCGGCGTGATAAGCCTCGCAATGTAGGTCTGATTATCACTGACGAAGCCCACCACGCCCAAGCGAACAGCTACAAGAATGTATATGCAGAATACCCCGACGCACGGCATTTAGGCGTATCGGCTACGCCGTGCCGCGCTGACGGCAAGGGACTCAGCGACATTTTTCAAGAAATGGTGCTTGGTCCCTCAGTAAAAGAACTGATTGCATTGGGCAATCTGGTACAGCCTCGTGTGTTGGCAAATCCGCTCAAATTCGATTTGTCAAAGCTCAAAACTTCACGAGGCGACTATAATGAAGCGGAACTGTTCGCACTGATGAACCAGAACGCGCTTGTTGGAAACCTCGTAAAAACGTGGCAAACCAAAGCCGAAGGACTTAAAACCGTGTGCTTTGCGGTGAATGTAAACCACAGCAAACACATCGTAGAATCATACCGCAATGCGGGCGTTCGTGCATCACACTTGGACGGTGAAACGCCCGATGCTGTACGTGAGCGGCTTCTGAGGGATTTTGCACAGGGGCAAATTGATGTGCTGTCGAATGTGAACGTGATTTCAGAGGGGTTTGACGTACCGACTATTGAATGCGTTCAGCTTGCACGACCGACACAATCCCTCGCAATGTATTTGCAGCAGGGTGGACGGGGCTTGCGCCCCAATCCGGGCAAAAATGAAGCGCTGGTACTTGACCATGCCGACAACACATTCAAACACGGGTTTTTGGAGCAGGATAGAAACTGGACGCTTGACGGCGTAAAGAAAGACACAGCCGAAAACCTCGAAATCCGAATACTGGATAAGAAAACGCAGAAAACCTATCGCCCATCGGACTTACCAGACACTATTGAAGATTTTGAATTGATTGAAGTAAAGCACGAAAACCACCGCGCAAAGCAGTTACAAGGCGAATTTTTCAACAGCATGGAACGAGGCGAAAAACCGCTCCATGCGTGGAACCGCTTTGTCCGCTCTGTCGGTGGGCGACCAACGATGCAGGAAATTGACCAGTTCGGCAAAATGGCTGGGTTCAAAGCGGGCTGGGCATTCAGAGTGAAAGTAGATTTGGGCTATATAAAACCGCAAGCGCCGTACAGACGAGCAGGAGCGGGAGCATGAGAAAGTCTATCTCAATACACGAAATGCAAAGCAGACTCAACCAGCTATGCAAGCGCGAAGCAAACCCATACACAGCCAGTTACTTTAACGAGCGGACGATGGTTGCTGAAAAGGCGCTCTCTATCATTGCCGAATACCTCAACGAAGAGCATGAGTGGGGCGGTTACGTCGCCCTGCACAAAGCACTAGCAAAACAAACGATTCATGCGGGCTACATCGAGGGCATCAACGATATGTGTACGATGGAAAACCCGTTCAACGATGAAGAAGGAAGCACCGATGAGTGAGAAAAAACCACGTAAAAGCGGCGCATACTCGCGCCGGAAAGGACACGCTTACGAGTGTCAGATAGCAAAAGAGTTCCGAGAACTCGGATTTACCAACGCGGCAACGAGCCGCAATACCAACCGCCTTGCCGACGCGCAAGGAATTGACCTACAACACACAGAACCGTTTGCCATTCAGTGCAAGAACACCGCAAAAGGCGTGAGTTACGCCGCAATTCTCAAAGGTATGCAGCACAAAGAGAAATACGCGGTCTTGTTCTCGAAACTGACGAATGTAGGTGAGTTTGTTGTGATGAGGAAGGCGGATTTTTATGACATAATCAAGATGCTGAAAGTTGAAGGTGTGATATGACCGAAGAACAACAAAAAGCAAAACGCGAAGAAATGGAGCAAGACGAGCGTGTCCGCAAAGGACAGCGCCGTCGTCTCTTCAGCGGCAAAGAAAGCCCGAACGCTGGCAAAATACAGATTTCGCGCAGCGGTGCAATCTACCAAGTACAGAAAAATGGCTCTATGAAACGGCTCAATCCAGAAGCCACAAAAGCAGTGTACCAAGAGCTTGCCGACAACCCAGTTGAGAAGGAGTGCGGCGCTCTTCTGCATGGCTTCTATTGTAATGTTTGCGGCGTGTCGCGGCATGAGTCGTGTATGCGGGTAAAACAGGAAGCACAGATTGATTTCGAGGTGATGAAATGACAAACATAGAGAAATTAGCTGAGCCAGTTGTTGTAGCATTTATGCTGGCTGAAAGTATAGCCGGAATCAAGGATGTTGATAGCAATTCAAGTAGTGTGCGAACCGCCGTGGTCTTTGCAATCAACCAAGCCCTGCAAGCACAGAGAGAGGCACATATAGAAGCAATAAAACAGTTTGCACGTGAAGGACACGCCGCAAGCGCAGAAGCAATAATTCAAGCGATCCTAAACGCACAGGTGCAAGCATGAATTACATCGAACTAATCAATCAGTTTTGGAAATGCCATGACGAGCATCGTTTCAGTGAGAGTTCCGCAATGTTATACTTCGCTCTTCTGCGTGTATGCAATGGACTCGGTTGGAAGAATCCGTTTCGGCAATCCAACGCATATCTCGCCGCTATGGTGGGTATAAGTGTTCCGACATTGATTCGTTCTCGAAACCGCCTTCAACAAGCCGGACTTTTGGAATTTGAAAGCGGTAAAACAGATCGCACTTTGACGCAATACTCGTTAAAAATTTTAACTACTTCCTTTAGTAGTTCCGTTAGCAGTGAAAGCAGTAGTTCCGTTAGTAGTAGTGAAGAGTTTGCTTTACACAACACTAAACATAAACTAAACAATATCTCTCCAGAGAAAAAAAATTCTTCTGGAGAAAAGAACACCCAAAAATCTGGGAAGGGTGCAAAATCTGAGAAACCAGAATCGGCGGCGCGTGTAAAAACGAATAAATTGGAGCGGAATCCCTTGTGGATGAAGTATTGGGCGGACTTTCGGAAGGTGTATCCTGAGACCTACCGAAACGACGAAATGGCGTGGCGGCAAGCCGAAAAGGTCTTTGAGGAGCTTGTTCACAAAGACGGCAAAAGCGACGATGAAACGCTAAACAGGCGCGGCAACAGGCTTGTTGAACAGGCGCATTGGTACGGCGAATTGTGCAAGCACGAGCATCGTGCCGAGCAGTACATCAAGGCGGCGGCGGCGTGGCTGTCGGATGAATCTGATTACCGCAAGCCATACCGAAAAATTATTGAGGCAATGCCCAAAAACGGGCGCGGTTCGCCAATGCCGGAAGGGATGGTGCTATGAGCCAGATTCAAACCTACGCCGATTACGGCATAACGGGCATCAACCACTACGGCACAGGCGAACAGCGCACCACCTGTCCAAAATGCTCTTCACAACGCAAGGCAGAACACCAACACGTGCAATGCCTCGCAGTGAATGTGGAGAAAAAAACGTGGTTTTGTCATCATTGCGGGTGGCAGGGCGGCTTAAAACAGGCGCAAGAGAAACGAGAATGGAAGCCCGTCGAAACGCAAAATCAAAAAAGCCCCTCAGAAGCCATCAGAACGTGGTTTCACAATGAACGCGGAATTACACCCGCCGTACTGGATAAAAACAACGTGGCGGTCAAAGAGGACGCATTTATCGAAGGCAAAAAACAAACGGCGATAGCGTTTAACTACTTTGTTGGCGAGACGTTGGTAAATGTGAAGTACCGCACAAAAGACAAAAAGTTTTCACAGGTCAAAGACGGCGCACAGGTTTTATACGGGTTGAACGACATCGAAAACGAGACGGAATGTATCATCTGCGAAGGTGAAATGGACAAGCTCTCGTTCAACACGGCGGACTTGTGGAATGCGGTGAGTGTACCAAACGGCGCACCACCGGAGACGGCAAAGAACACCGAGAAAAAGATGGAATTTTTGACCTTGTGCGCTGCGTGGCTGGACAACAAGAACAAAATTTATCTTGCCACGGACGCAGATGCACCGGGACTGCGACTCAGAGAGGAATTAGCACGGCGTTTGGGTAAAAATCGGTGCTGGATTGTGCGCTACCCCGAAGACTGCAAAGATGCAAACGATGTGCTGAAAAAGCACGGTGCAGATCGTCTCCGGCAGTGTGTCGAAAAAGCAGAAATGTACCCCGTGGAAGGTGTTTTCAGCGTTAATGATTTTGCTGATGACTTCGCAGACTTGTACGAAAATGGGTATCCGGACGGAGCAAAATCCGGGTACCCAGATTTTGACAGGCTGATAAGTTTTCACAAGGGGCAATTAACCGCGATTACAGGAGTACCACGGAGCGGCAAGAGCAACTTCCTTGACCAAATACTCATTCGCCTTGCCGACCGCCAACAGTGGAAAACCGCGCTGTTTACGCCTGAAAATTATCCAATCAAGGTTCATTTGCAGCGCTTGGCGGAAATCCTTGTTGGGAAACCATTTCTGCCACATTTGAACGGTCGAATGAGCAAGGCTGAGTCAAACATAGCACGTCTGTGGCTGAACGAGAGTTTTTTCTACGTCTTGCCGCCCGATGAGAACTTCAAGCTCGATGCTATTCTTGAGCGTATAGCGCACTTGGTTATGCGTGAAGGCATCCAGGCGGCGGTAATTGACCCGTGGAACACGATTGAACACCAGCGCCCGCGCGATATGACCGAAACGGAGTACGTCGGCAAAGTGCTGAACAAGCTGAAGTATTTTGCCCGTAACCACGATATACACCTGTTCGTCGTGGCGCACCCGACCAAGATGAGCAAACAAGCAGACGGTGTGAACTACGAAGTACCGACGCTGTACTCAATCATGGGTTCGTCGAACTGGTTCAACGTCGTGGACAACGGCTTTGTCGTTCACCGTCAGTTCGATAAAACGGGCGTAAACAGCACCACAACAGTCTATGTGCAGAAAATCAAGCATCGCTACATCGGTGTTTTGGGTTTTGCACGGTTTGAATTTGACGAATCTTGCCAACGTTACACCGAAATCTCCGCACCAAAGCAGCCAGATGACGGGTATATGCCGGAAGATGACGAAGAGGAAGAAGATCAACAACCATTTTAACCATTTTTACAGGTAGAAATCATGGATTTCAAAGAAGAAAACATAATGCTGTGTCAGGTTCACAAGGAGCATGGCGATAGCAGCCTCTACATGAGATGCAATGAATGTCAAAGTTTCGGTACTCCTTTGCCGGGGAATACAGAGTGTGGTAATTGTGGCTCTTCGGATACAGTTTGGTATTACGACCACGATACTGTGATTGCCGCTCTGAAAGGACAGCGTGAAGGGTGTTTGAAGTCTGCCGAACAGGCAATTTATGAACGTGGCGGCGGATGGGATGAAGAGGTAGAACAGGCAATTTTAGAAGCAGAGGTGGAGATATGATTTTCCCCGCTTGGTCAAAAATTGACCCTGAGTTCAACGTCCCAGAAGAGCAAAAGGGCTGGTGCTGGTGGTGCTTTTGGCTCACAATGCTTGCGTTTACACCAGCAATAGTTAAGGGAATTATTATCATAACATCAGCAATGGAGTCTATGCAATGAAAATCTATTTACTGAGAACTAGGGATTTTTTTTGTATGACGCATAAAACCTTGTGCCTGTCATACCCGCGAAGGCGGGTATCCAGATGGATAATTGCTGCACTGGCTGTGGTAGCGGTGTTGACGGTGAAGATTGGAGGGATGTGATGACTGATTTAGATGGCAAACCACTCAGCAAATACCACATTGTAACCGTTTACTTTGAACCGATTATGGAATCCGGCGAACGCATTGCATTTGTCATAGCGGCGTACTCTGTTCCACTTGGCGCATTTGCACTGCATGATGGCATACGTGACGAGGTGTTGCAGTGTTGTTTCGGTGAGCAAGCCGATCATGTGCGCGGGATATTAGAAATGTTAAAAAGTTCGCTCCATGACTTTTTCCAACAACATGGCAGCCTTTACGGGTGGCGCTCTCCGCTTGGTGGTGTTCTTATGGGAGAGATTAGCACTACATATTCAGAAACACTCACTGGCGCATTAAACCACGCGGTGTTGCGCACGGCAAGTTTTTCGTCACTTATTGAGGAAACGGAATGAACAGCGAAGTCCAAGGCTGGATTCAAACAGCATACGAACTACTGGTGGTGCTGGCAATAGCACTTTACACGAAAGCAAAATGGTACCCGAAAGAAGAGAAATCAACAATTCACCTATCGAAAGAAACAAATGACACAATTTGAATTTGCACAGAAGCTGCACGGCAGGCTAAGAGGCAAGGAGATTTTTACTAACGAAGAGATTTTGGCGAGAGACAATGGCTTGGTCGTGGTGTATGGCGCAAGTGACGACCTAATGGAGTTTGAAGGCGCAATTTACGATGAAGTGAACGCATGGAATGGCGGACTTGCGTGGGTAATGGACAACGGGACGGTGATTGACAATGACAACATTTCAGACGAAGAGGACGAGCAGATGAGCAACGCTGGAATTTACACGATACGCGCTGTTTGGAAGCCGAAAGAGCTACAAGGCGCTTCTTGGCTTATCAAGACGGAAATCCCTCACGCAACCTTTGACATTTACGACGATGAAAACCCTGAGCAAATTTTTTGCAGAGGCATTGTCTTTGCGCTGGCGGATGCGCTGCCGTCTCCTGTAAATGGTAACTAATTTCACTCGCCAGTTTGCGGGGCTGGTCAAAACCGCGATTATTTTTATCAATCATTTTTGGAGATAGTATTATGAATGTCGAACAAATCGCTCAGGTATGCCACGAGGCGAATAAAGGCTATTGTGCTGCTATCGGAGACAATAGCCAGAAAAGTTGGGAAGAAGCCGAACAATGGCAGCGTGATTCTGCTATCAAAGGGGTTCAATATTTTCTAAGCAATCCAAATGCTCCTGAATCTGCGCAACATGACGCTTGGATGGCTGACAAAGTAGCCGATGGCTGGGTGTATGGCGAAGTAAAAGACGCGCAAGCAAAGACGCATCCTTGCATTGTGCCATTTATAGAATTGACGCTTGAACAACGTCTAAAGGATGCTCTTTTCCAGTCCGTTGTTAGAGCTTTTGCGGCTTATTCCGATACATGGTGATCTAAATGTTTCCCCTTGCATGAGAGTTTGTGTGTGTAATTTTTGTTCACTCTCACAAGGGCATTATGGAGAAGTTATCACGCAGACACGAAGAGGTGTTAAAGCGCAAGGCTAAAGCGGTAGTCTTGCGCGAAGGCGGTTACACCCTGCAATCAATAGCAGAAACACTCGGCTATGCCGACAAAAGCACCGTGCGTAAGCTACTGGGGACGCACGAAGAAGAGCTTGAACAATCGAAACTTTACAGAAGAATCTTCCAAAGCTGCGTGGGGCAGAACTGTGTCTAAAAAGTGTCCCAAAAGGGGCAAAACGTTAGTTCGGTTCGTCATATCTTTGCATCAGTAATAATACGTTCGTCTCTCCGAAAGCACAAGAGCGGCAAGGGTCTCCTTTATTTTTTCTTCTATGCGCTATGTCCGAAGAACAATACATATACGTTGAATTCCCGCCGAATGACCCATTAAACCCGTTGAATCCAATAGATTTCATCGGGCGCACTGTTGTTGTCATTTCAACACGTAAAAAATGGTATAGCGACGGCTCTCTTTGGGAAGCAGAGACGGGCGCAGGAGGCTCCGTCGGTTCACTAGACGCAGCGTCTCCCATCAGTGGCAATCCCGCTGGTCTGCAAACGCCCGGACAGATGGCAGCTACCATCCAAGCCCAAGCCGCGCAAATAGCGGCGCTGCAAGCCTTCCGCACCAGTATAGACAGCGACAACGACGGGCGCGTGGACGCAGCGAAGCAGCAATCAAACGAGTACGATTTCCCTGTGCCTCTGCTAACGTGGAATATCGCTCACGGCTTAGGCAAGCGGGCAACCGCAATATTGCTGGATAGCACGGGGATAGAGTTCCTTTCTGAGGTCACGTATTCCGACGCAAACACGATAATCATTCGCCATTCCGCTCCAACGAGTGGGAAGGCTATTCTTCAATAATTTTTCAGGACAATCAGATGAATTTACGTTCAGTCTTGACGTTTATGCAGAACCTCGCAGCGGA
>JAAFHM010000083.1:0-382 GCA_013298375.1 Ignavibacteria bacterium
TTGTGGCGGTGAAGCTGGTAACGGTGGGGATGGGCGTAATTTTACGAATGCGCTGATTCCCTCTATCGGTAACATAAAAGCTGCCTGAACCATCAGGAACAATATCATTGGGCAAGTTAAACTGCGCTGCTGTTGTTGTTCCATCGGTAAAGGCTGCTGTACCTGTTCCCGTGAAGGTTGAGACTTGATTGGATGTATTGATAAAGCGAATACGGTGATTATTATAGTCAGCAACGTAGATATTTCCAGCCGCATCAAGCGAAAGAAAGGCTGGATTGTTAAACTGTGCCGTTGCACCTGGTCCGTCGGCAAAGCCCGCCACACCTGTTCCGGCAATAGTGGAAACCACCCCAAGCGATGTTACTTTGCGAATACGATTACC
>JAAFHM010000083.1:392-13226 GCA_013298375.1 Ignavibacteria bacterium
AAGCCTTACCCCAATAGGTTCGTTAAATTGTGCCGATGCGCCCGGTCCATCGGCAAACCCCGCTACGCCAGTTCCTGCAAGTGTCGAGACAACACCGCCCGGAGTGATTTTGCGAATGCGATTATTGAAAGCATCGCCGACATAGACATTTCCTGACCCATCAACAGCAATTCCACAAGGTTTGTAGAATTGTGCCGAAGCACCCGGACCATCAGCAAAGCCCGCTACACCTGTTCCGGCAAAGGTCGTAACCACGCCTGCCGGAGTGATTTTTCGGATAGCGTGATTGTTGTAGTCGCCGATATAAAGATTGCCAGCACCATCAACTCCTATCCCAACGGGTGAGTTAAACTTTGCCGCAATGCCCGTTCCATCAACCAAAGCACCTGTACTGCCCGCTCCTGCTAAGACGGTAACCACACCTGCTGGAGTTATCTTGTATATTCGGTTGTCAAAAATATCGGCAGCATACAAATTCCCCGAAGCGTCTCGTGCAATTCCACAGAGAAGATTAAATCGTGCGCCTTGTCCGGCAGCCTCAAGAACAGCTGTTGTGCCGTCGCCTGCAAATGTTGAAACCTGCGGCGCAACAGCAAGGGTGAAGCCTGCCTGTGAACCTGTTCCGGCAGTATTCGTAGCCGTAACGTTGCCAGCCGCCGCGCCAACAGGCACAACAGCGCGTATCTGCGTATTGGAGGTAATCTCAAACCAAGGAGAAGTTACACCGCCAAACTGAACTTGCGTAATGCCGAAGAAGTTTGTTCCTGTGATTGTTACAACTTGCATCGGGTAAGCACTGGTGGGTGCGAAACTAGTAACGGTGGGCGTTACGGGGACAGTTTTCCGAATTGCATGGTTGCCGTAATCTGTGTGAATTACGGCACCACTCGTGGGGTCAATG
The DNA here is from genome assembly GCA_013298375.1 of Ignavibacteria bacterium. Taxonomy (GTDB): domain Bacteria; phylum Bacteroidota; class Ignavibacteria; order Kapaibacteriales; family UBA4661; genus PH2015. The sequence goes on from JAAFHM010000083.1 coordinate 1,294, forward strand.
GCAATGCCAGACGGCTGCAAGAATTTTGCAGCAGTAAATGTACCATTAACAAAGCCACTTGGCGGTGTTCCGGCAAGCGTAGAAACTGTTCCGGAAGGAGAAATACGGCGGATAACGTGATTTCCTTCGTCGGCAACAAAGATGCTGCCAAGGTTATCAACACAAAGACTTCCAATAGAACCAAATTGCGCTGTTGCTGCCGGACCATCCACTAATCCTGCCGCACCCGTTCCTGCAACGGTAGAAACTACGCCTGTTGGAGTAATTTTGCGAACACGACGATTCGAGAAGTCCGCAACATAGACATTTCCTGCGGCATCCACCGCAACATCCGACGGGTCGTTAAATTGTGCCGTTGCTGCCAGTCCATCGGCAAAACCAGCCGTACCGCTTCCCGCAATCGTCGTTACCACGCCGCCTGGCGTAATTTTGCGAATACGAGGGTTTATCAAATCCGCAACATAGAGATTTCCACTGCCATCAATAGCCAATCCATGCGGGTTATTGAACTGTGCGCTCGTTCCTGTTGCATCTAACCATCCGGCAGTACCACTACCCGCAAAGGTTGTAACAACTCCCGTTGCAATGACCACCTTCCGAATTCGGTTATTAATGCGGTCAGCAACGTAGAGATTTCCACTGCCATCCACTGCCACATCGTGGGGAAGATTAAACTGAGCTCCAGCACCTGTACCGTCCATGAAGCCCATCGTGCTTCCCGCAATCGTTGTAACGACTCCTGCGGGAGTAACCATGCGAATACGATGATTATTCATGTCAGCAATGTAAGCATTGCCACTAGCATCAATGGCAACGTTGCGTGGCAGGTTAAATTGGGCTGCCGCACCAGTGCCGTCAGCAGTGCCGGATGTACCGCTTCCTGCAAGTGTGCTTACTTGCGCAAACACGGGCATTGCCGAAGCAAAGGCAATCAAGAACACAGCAAGCATTCGTGCGGTCTGCACAGCACGTTGTGAGCGCGAAAAGATAGTAAAGATGTTCATACAAAACTCCCGTTTGGGGATGATGAAAAGTAGGGTTGTTTTTTGCGTATATTTGTGGTACACGTGTTGATTCATGGACCAAATTTTTTTACCTCACTATGGAAACTCTCGACCTCAAACAAAGCCTTCATGCGATTGCCGATGAATTGCCAATGAATGCGACCGTTCACGATGCCATTGAACGCCTGTATTTGCTTTCCAAAGTTGAACACGCTTTGGAGCAATACGAGCGGGGCGAAACGCTCTCCCATGCCGACGTACAATCGAAGGTGGCGGAATGGCTGAAATAATCTGGAGCAAACAAGCGGACGATGACCTGTACCAGATTTTTTCGTTTTATGTGGAACAGTCGCCTCCCTTTGCCAAAGCCACCATTGACCGCCTTATGAAGTCGGTTACGCGCTTGGAACTGTTTCCGCAATCGGGGCGTATTGTTCCTGAAATCGGGAAGAAGCACATCCGCGAAATACTTGTGGGGAACTACCGCATTTTGTACAGCATCGTGAACGAAACAGAAATCCTGATTTTGACGATTCATCATTCCGCGCAGCCGCTCCTGCCCTTGCGGTAGTGCGGTCATTGAGAGGAAGATGTTCATACAAAACTCCCGTTTGGGGATGATGAAAAGTAGGGTTGTTTTTTGCGTATATTTGTGGTACAAGTTTGTTTGCTGTACTTTTTTCAAAAAAAATCATGTTGAATGTCAATCTTACTGCTGTCGTCGTTCCGTGCGCGGAAGGCGGATTTACTGCCTATATTTCTGAGATTCGCGGTGTTGTCTCGGAAGGCGAAACCCTCCAAGAAGTCCAAGAAAATCTGTTGGATGCCCTCGAACTCATGCTTGAAACCGAGCGAGAGAGCCATTCCACGCCACCCACGAATGCGATTCATTTTCTGTTGCCTATCACTATTTCAGCAGCATTCGCGGAAAAAGAATTTGCCGAACAAGCCTTCGCTGAGGCTGCATGAACAGGCGCGACTTTATTCGCCATTTGGAAGCGCATGGATGCTTGCTTTTGCGGGAGGGCGCAAAACACACCATTTACATCAATCCCGCCAATAGCTTCAAATCTTCTGTTCCACGCCATGCAGAACTGAAACGATTCACCTGCGCTCACATTTGTAAAGAACTTGAGATCCCATCGCCGTTTGGACGATAATGTTATCTTTATTTTTTGCATATAGTTTGCGGTACACGTTTGTTTGTACCAATTTTTTGATTCAAAACCATGAACGAACACGAGCTTTTGTAACGAATCACGAACAATCCGAGCATTTTCGGTGGAAAGCCGATTATTCGCGGTCGCCGTCTTGCCGTTGAACACGTGCTGGGAATGCTTGCTGCGGGCGATAGTGTCCAAACGATTCTTCAAAGCTACGACTGGCTAGAAGCGGCGGATATTCAAGCCTGCCTCGTGTATGCACGTCGGGTTGTTGGCTCGGGGAGCGCATTGAATCGCCAAGCATTGTTTTTGGCTCACCCTCGCTAGCAGCATAAGGAAAAGCAAATGAACATTCTCCTTGATACGTGCGTCTGGAAGGGGCTGCTGGACGTGCTTGCTGCCAATGGACATACCGTTGAATGGCCCAGGGCGCGTGGGACAAAGAGCCAGGCGACACAACTATTTTGCATTATGCTTTTGAACATCGCTCTGTCCTCATCACCATTGATAAAGACTTTAGTGAACTTGCCATTCTGCGGGGTGAGCAGCATTGCGGCATTATTCGTCTGGTCAATATTCCACTTTTGCGCCAACCCGAAATCTGCGTGACTGTTCTCGAACACTACGCCAACGACCTTGCGGCATCAGCACTCATAACCGTCGAGCAGACACGAGTGCGTGTGCGATTGCCGTAGCGATGTATTCATACAAAACTCCCGTTGTGGGATGATGAAACGTAGGGTTTTATGGCATAACTGGGGGCGATATTCCGACAAAGAAAACCGCAAAAATGAACTTGGTAATGTATTCAGATTTTTCAAGGTGAGCAAATGTTGGAAGACACAAAAATGTACCAAAAAAGTAGTAGTTTTGGGGGGCAGATTTTAGGGCAATCGCATGAAAAAAAATCTATGCCGTAGAGACAAGGCATTGCCTTGTCTCTACACGTTAAACGACAAACACTGATGATAGTGGAATGCTGATTTGATGCGGGTTTGAAATTTTCATGCGATTGCCCTAGCAACCATCCGCACTATAAACCAACTTGCCAAAGTAAAATTAACAACTTAATTGGGTATTAAAACCTCAATTCTCCAAAGATGGGGTGCAATTCAATGTTCAATGGAGCAAGTATTGATGCGGATTTGAGGTTTTTATGCGATTACCCTAACCCCACAATTTTCCCCCTTGCTCATTCGCTCCTATCTGCGTAGTTTTGTGCGCAATCCATATTGCAAGCACCATGCAGATTTTCTTCACTACTCTATGACCAATTTATTATGAGCAGTCTCACAAACGGTACCAACGGAGCTTCCAACGGCTCTGCTTCTCATTTCGACGAAAATGCCATTCGTATAGCGCTTGCAGCCGTGCAAGACCCCGACATTGGGCAAACGCTGGGGGCGCTTGGCGCAATCCATAATGTTGAAATCGAAGGCGCTACCATCAAAGCCTATTTACTTCTCCATGCACCACTCCATTTTGCGGCAGAGCGCATCAATGCTGCTTGCCGCGAGGCAGTGAAACGTGTTGCCGCAAATGCACGAATAGAGATTTTCGTTCAAGAAAAAATGCCAGAACGTCCGCAAAATCGTCCCTTAGCAAACGTGAAGCACCTGATTGCGATTGCCTCCGGCAAAGGTGGTGTTGGGAAATCAACGATTGCCGCCAATCTTGCGGCAGCACTAGCGCGAAAAGGCGCAACCGTGGGTTTGATTGATGCCGATATTCACGGACCAAGCGTTCCGACGATGTTTGACCTCGAAGAAGAGGAACTGCGCGGTACAAAAAATGAGCAAGGGCAGTTTATCGGGCATCCGATGGAAAAATACGGCGTGAAATTGGTTTCGATGGGCTTTGTCATGGCACGCGACCAAGCCGCTATCATGCGTGGTCCGATGCAAGCGGGGTACTTGAACACGTTTATTGAGCAAATTGAATGGGGAGCGCTTGATTACTTGCTTTTCGACTTACCGCCCGGCACAGGCGATATTCAACTGACAATGGCGCAACGTGTTCCGCTCACTGGCGCTGTTATCGTCACAACCCCGCAAAATCTCGCGTTGGCGGATGTTCGGCGTGGGATTTCGATGTTCAATCGCGTGAATATTCCAACGCTGGGTGTGATTGAAAACATGAGTTATTATGCGCTTCCCGATGGTTCGCGGGATTATATTTTTGGTCAGGGCGGCGGCGAAAAAATTGCCAAAGAAATGAATGCACCATTTTTAGGCGAATTGCCGCTCAACGTGAATGTTCGCAAAGGCGGAGACGACGGTATGCCCGTTGTGCTGAACGACCACGCACCCTTGCAACAACGCGCCATTATGGAACTTGCCGAAAAACTTGCTGCCGAAGTGCGCCGCCGCAGCGCCTTGGGGCAACAAACCCCAACGGTACAGATTGCGATTTGATGCTGCTCTCCTGTGAGTGAGTATGGAGTATCTCGTCCTACGCGCAGCCAGAAGCCCCGTAGGGCGGGATTCTCTTCTCGTTAATCCTCATCAGACGAGCCAAGAATTGCACCGTCCAGTAGGTTTAACCTTTACACCACCACCATCGGCAGTTGCACAAAAAATGTCGCCCCTTCGCCAAGCACAGACTCGCACCACACCTTGCCTTTCATCACTTCGGCGAGTTGCTTAACGATGGACAATCCAAGTCCCGTTGAGTGTTCGCCGCCTGTCGGCTGGGCGGTCAATCGGGCAAATTTTCCGAAGAGTTTTGTTTGGTCTTCTGCGGAAATTCCGGGTCCTTCGTCACGGATGAGAACGGTTAAAAGTTGTTGATTGCTGGCTACTGATTGTTGATTCGTTGAAATTTCGATAGTCACTTTTTTACCGAATGGCGAGTATTTGACGGCATTGGAAACGAGGTTTTCGATAATCTGCTCGGTAAGATTTTCATCGGCAAAACTGAGTATTGGCTCGTCGGGAATCGTAAAATTGAGGGCGATGCCCTTAGTCATGGCGCGTTGGGTGTAACTTTCGACAACGCGATTGACGATTTCTCGTATATCGAAATCCACAAGATGAGGTTTGATGCCGCCTTGCTCAATCGCATTGACATCCAGCAAATTCCGCACAAGTTCAAACATTTTATTGGCAGATTGCCCGATAAGCCTCGCAAAATCTTGGACTTCTTCGGGTGGCATGGTGTGAAATTCCTGCTCAATGATTCGCGCTAAATCTCTGATATTATTCAGAGGGTTTTTCAAATCGTGCGCGGCAATGCCCAAAAATTCATTTTTTTCTTGGTTAAGCGCCAGAAGCTCATGGTTCTGCGCTTCCAAGCGTTCGGACTGCTCTTTGATGTGGGAATACGATTCCGCCAATGCAATCGCCGCCCGCACCCGTGCCAAAAGCTCGGTTTTGTCCACCGGAATCCGTAAATAATCCGCCGCACCAGCATTTAAGGCATATTCCACGTGTTTCGACGACCCCAAGCCGGTCAGCATGATGACGGGAATATCATGCGTCGCTTCGCGCTCTTTCAGCACCATCAGTGCTTCCAAACCGCTCATCTCCGGCATCACCCAGTCCATGATGATAAGATTGGGCTTTTGCGCTTCCGCCATTTTGCAGCCGACAAGCCCATTTGGTGCGGTAATCACCGAATATGGCTCTGGCGCATGGCGCAAAACGGCGCTTATGGCTAAACGATTTTTTTCTTCATCGTCCACGACCAAAATTGTTCTGGCATCATCACGCTGTATCATCATAGTTGTTTGGTTGGCAAGAGGTTATTGAAATTTTGTGTAACTGCTCAGGTAGCGAAACATTTATCCACGAATCGCACGAATCCTCACGAATTGGGAGGTTTGAGTGGGCTATATATTCAAAGAATTGCCCTTGATTCGTGTCAATTCGTGTGATTCGTGGAAGTTTTTGACGGCATACCTGACCAGTTGCAATTCTGTTATGTACCCGTCAAAGCCGACTTCTATTTCTCATCAGCCATGGGAAGGGCAATCAAAAACGTTGCTCCATTGCCGAAGACGGATTCGCACCAAACGTCACCGTTCATTGCTTCGACCATTTTTTTGACAATGGACAGCCCTAAGCCTGTCGAATGTTCGCCGGCTGTTGGGCGGGCGCTGAGTTTGGCGAAACGTCCGAAAAGCTGCTCTTTATCCTTGTCGGACAAGCCCTGCCCTTCGTCCTGCACGGCGATAATTACGGAGCGTGTTGGCAATTCGCGTGTAAGCGGGATACCATACGACAGCAACTCTTCCGCCATTGGGTTGGTTTTTCCTGCTAAAGCCCGCACCCAGACTCGTTTGTCCGGCGGAGAATATTTCACGGCATTCGAGATAAGATTTTCGAGAATTTCCGTTGCGGCGGCTCTATCGGCAAGTGCGTGGAATAAAGCGTCTTCCAGGGGCATCGGCTCAACAATAATGGTAATGTTTTTTGCTGCGGCTCTCGCACGATAATCTTCCGCAACAGCGCTTGCAATCTGGTGAAGCGGGATGGTGGCAATGGTAAAATTAAATCGCCCTGACTCAATCGCGTTAATATCCAGCAAATTCGTAATGATCGCAAACATCCGCTCTGCTGCCTGATACACTTTTTGCAAGGTTTCTACGGCTTCGCTTTCGCTCATTTTCGCCCGATAGCGCTGCATAAGTTGTACGCTCAACATGATGCCCGTCAAAGGATTTTTCAAGTCGTGCGCAGCAATGCCGAGAAACTCGTTTTTCTCTTTGTTGAGTTGGGCAAGTTCGTCAATCGCCATTTCCAGCGCGATATTTTGATCGTGAAGCTGCACGTTTTGACGCTGAATTTCCTCACTTGCTTTGGTTAATTGTTCTGTGCGATGCTCTACCTGCTCTTCCAAGATTTCATTTTGTCGGCGTATGCCGCGCAAGCGCCATTGTACGCCTAACCACAGCGCTCCAATGAGTGCCCCTAGCATCAAAAGTCGAAACCACCACGTTGCCCAAAATGGCGGACGAATGCGAATGAGGATTGATGCGCCTTCGGCGTTATTTGCCGCCGCCGTCGGGTCTGCTCCGGCACGGACGCGGAAGCGGTATTCGCCAGGGTCGAGATTGGTGTAAGCCGCATACCGACGATTACCCGCTTGAAGCCAGTATGTATCGAAGTTTTCCAGCATATAGTTGTAGCGAATCTGGCGGCTTGCGCCCGTAAAATCCAGCGCAACAAACTCGAACGATATGACGTTTTCGTGAAAATCCAGCGTAATATCGCGCATTTCCGCCAAAGGGTGCGTAAAAGCACGGGTTTCGTCGTGGACTTTGAAGGAAATAAGCACAACAGGCGGCATTATGGTCTTGTATGCCAGTACGGTTGCGGGTTTGAAGGAGTTATAGCCCGCCACACCGCCAAAATACATCGTTCCATCGGCTGATTGATAAAAAGCGCCTGTGTTAAATTCATTACTTTGCAAACCATCATGGACATCAAATGCCCTTACGGTGCGGGTTTGCGGGTTCAAGCACGCCAGACCGTTGTTGGTACTCATCCAAACATTTCCCGCGTCATCTTCGAGAACACCATAGACAAATTCGTTTGGCAAGCCATTATTGGCGGTAAAGCGCTCAAAATGAGCGTTTTGCTGCGGTGTTGCTTCGCAATAGCGATTCAGCCCTGCGGCAGTTGTAATCCACAGCCCGCCCTTTTTATCCTCGAAAACACCCGTCACGGTGTTGTTACTAAGCGAGGTAGAATCAGCATTGGAGCGGTACGACGCGATAACGCCCTTCGCGGCGCTAAATTGTATCAGCCCGTAACCGCTTGTTGCCAGCCACAAACGCCCTTTGGAGTCCTCAAAAACCGCACGAATAGAATCGGTAGTGAGGCTTGATGGGTTTTGGGCATTGTGCCGAAAACGTTGCATTTTTCCCGTGAGCGGATTGAGCAAATGCAAGCCCCCGCCTTGTGTTGCCACCCAGATATACCCTTTCGGTGCGCTTTTCCGTGCAAGGCACATACTCCACACGGAATTGCTTGCCAGCGCTGTCGTATCAAGCGGATTACTCAGAAAGCGCTTGAATACTGCTTTGCCTGTGTTTGGATTGAAATTCTCTAACCGATTCAGACCTCCACCTCTGGTGCCGATCCAGAGTTTGCCCGTATCGTCGTAAAGCAGTTTAATGATAAAACTGGGACTGAGCGAGGTCTGGTCTTGTAATCGTGGTTCAAAGCGCATCCAGCGCTGCTTTGCGGCATCGTAATAGCTCAGGCCTTTGTCCGTACCGACCCAGAGACCTCCGTTGGGAGCAGACAGAAACGCCCGTACACCCCCAGCGCCGAGACTATTGGCGTTGAAGGGATTATGCCTCGCGATGGTAAACTTGTACCGACGCGGATTCCAGAGGTTTGCGCCGCCGGTGCGCGTACCGACCCACATTGTTCCCAAGCGGTCTTGATATAGCGAAAGCACTTCGCTGTTATTGAGGGCATCAACTTCGGTTGGGTCGGGCTGAAGAACAAGCGGAACGGTCAGCTTTTGCGGGGATTCGCCCAAAAAATTATGTGGCGGAATAATCCAAATTCCTTGGCTGGTGGCAACCCAAAGCGCATTATCACTGGCACGAGCAACGGCATTCACCACAGCCGGAATATCGCTTTTGCGCACCACTGACGACTCAAATGGCAGAGAAATATTACGCTCCGGATGCCAAAGAATGACCGCAAGCGGTAAGTGCAGCCACAGACTACCATCGGCATTGGGGATAATGGAAAAACTATTCTGCTGAGGATTGACAAATCCACTGAGTGGCAAATCCGAAAGAACCTTACCCGAAGCCGCATCCAACAATGCCGCATGGTTACTGCTCATCAGCGTAATGGAAGGTTTTGCGCTTTGCTCTTGTGCATTTCGCTCTTGAGCGTTTCGCTCACGCATGGCGATTGCCCAAATGGGCTTTCCGGCAAATCGCGTATCGGTTGTCAGTGGTGTGAGAGTCTCACCAACAAGTCTCCATGAGCCGTCAGCGGCAGCAATGAGAATTTGCCCTCCGCCGGAAACAACATCATAGACGGGGATCGTCGAAAGTTGCGTCATGCTCCCTCTGGTGTGGTCGAAGCGGAACAGCCCTTGCACCGTGCCGATATAGACGTGGTGCGCCGAATCGGATGCGATAGCACGAACAAGCGGCATCGTGGTAAAACGGCGAAACTTTTCTTCAGCAGCATTAAAAAGATTGAGACCGTTGCGGGTCATTACCCAAATCTGCCCGTCGGTATCTTCGTAGAGGTCGGTTATCCAATTATCGGAAAGTGTCGTGGTATCGATTGCACGATGGCGATAGATACTGAAGGAGTAACCGTCATATTTATTCGCTCCATCCTGTGTTCCCAACCAGATAAAACCTCGCTTATCTTGCATAACGCAATGAACGCTGCTTTGAGACAAGCCCTGCTCAATCGTCAAATGCTCGAAGCGAATGGTCGTCTGGCTTTGTGGGCGTGTTGGCGGGATTTGTGCATTGAGGGGCGAAAACGTTAGACCCAAGAAGGCAACAAAACAAAGCACGTTGGCAATATTCGCCATAACAGGATATTTTCTCACAAATAGCCATTGGAGGCAGGCAGAGAGGTTCATAAAGGCGCAGAGATGGGGGAACAATGTTGAGAACGGTAAAATACATAAATGTTGCTCAGGAACAAAAAAAAGCCGCAGGAAATAGAGATTTCATGCGGCTTTGGTGTTGTGATGCTGAACGAGACGGTAGAGGCGAACTCTCCGTTCATCCGACTGCCATTTGGGGTATAACCGCCAATTCACTGACTGAAGTTACGCAGGAGTCTGCAATGAAAGCCATGAACCGTTGAGAGGAGTTATGCGATACTAAAATAGGAAGAAGCCACCCGACGGGCGAAGAAGCCGCCGTAGGGCGCGGTTCTCTTCTCGTCTAGCGACATCCAACGGGGAGCGGTCTCCCCGTCCGGCGCTTTCTTCAGCGTCCGGCGGTTCTGTGCCAACACCCCACGAAAAATTCCTCTTGCACACCCCTATTTTCCTCAGTAAATTGCCCGTGCAGGAGTTTCCATCCATTTTTTCGTTCCCTTTATGCTTCGCTTCCTCCTTTGTGCTGTTGCGCTCATTGTGCTTCCGCCGTGCCTCGCCGCACAACATTCCATGCCGCATCCTGAATCGGAAATCGAGGGTGAATCCCGGGACTTTCGTTCCGCCCAGTCCGGTCGCTGGGCAGATGTATCTACGTGGCAGATGTATCGCTCCGGCGTGTGGATTCCCGCCACACGGGAAACAGGACTTCCCAATAATAGCTGTAACGTCTTTATCGAACCCGGGCATACCGTCATTGCTACTCGTGCTACCACATCAGCAATGGACTACAATGGCGCTCAAGGCTGGGCTTTTGTTGACCTTAACAACCTTAATATCAGCACACAAGGTTCTATAACGACCACATGGGGATCGCTTGTTGGGGGCTTTGCTCCGTCAGATTGGTATAATGGCGATAGGTTCGGTGGATATGTCAGTAGAACACTATCCGGGCTACAATTTTTTTCACAAGCTACTCTTTATAGGCTTGGTGATCAAGATACGGCATCTTATAACGCTCTAAAGCCATTAGGTGTCCCTCCATCCTACACGCCCCGCCCTCGCAACATGGAACTCCGCATCTACGGCAAACTCCGCTATTATTCCGGCTCCGCAGCAAACCGCACCGACTACGATGCCCGCATTCAGGTGACCGCCGCAACGATTGGCACGGGATCTACGCTCGTTTTTCGTGGCGCAAGCCGCACGATTACGATACCAGAGGAATGGTCAACCACGCTTGCCACCCAAACCGGGCATTTCGACAATACCGCCTACACCGCATCCATGCTCGCTTCCAACCCACTCGAACGCCATAATAATTTTCGCGGACTCATGGGCAGAAACAGCTTTTGGACGGCAATTTTTGATTTGGGGCGCGTTGTGGATAGAAATTTCTCCAGCGACCAATTCACTGGAGCCACCGACGACCCCGCAACCGCCATCGGTAGGCTGCAAGGCGTATTCACGGCAGGCATAGTGCAGGTGCGGCGCGGGACATTGCGCGTGGAAGCGCCCGCCTTGCTGATGAATGAAGGCTCCGTCACCTCCGGTGTGCTGCACGTGATGAATAATGCGGTCTTGCAGCTTTCCAACGGCACAAACATTGGGCGCACGGGCGTTTTTGCGGAGCAGTTTGCCAATGGCAGTGCCAATCCACTCGCTTCCACCGAATGCCGCGTGACTTCGCGTATGCGCTATGCTGTTGTCGAAGAAGGCGGCGCGATAGATTTTATCGGACGTGTGGGCAGTTTGAGCGCGGCGGATGTCCGTTTTAACGGCACGGTCATCTACTCCCGCACTGGCAATCAAACACTCGTCCAAGACTCGCCCTATTTGTCCTTCAATCCCGCCGGACCCGTGATTGCACCAGGTCTTTGCGCCGGAGAAAACGGTCTTTTCGACCCCTACAACAACAATTTCAACGCCAACAACGGCACGCAGCAACAAGGCGACCCCACAAGTGGCGTAATGACACGCTTTGGCTCATCGCCGTCGGGACTCGGCGTTGGTACTGCCGCGCTCTTTCAGCCTTCCACAACCGCCGCATACAGCCATTTGGTGCTACGCGGCAATGGCACGAAGTTTCTGCCCGTCACAACCGTCACCATTTCGCGGGCGCTCATTCTGCAAGGCGAAGCGCGACTCAGCTTGCAAAATCTCGCCTATCCGGGCGTTCCCGTGACGGCATTTGTAGGCGGTTCCTCGCAAAATGCCGCCCTAGTGCCTG
>JAAFHM010000151.1 GCA_013298375.1 Ignavibacteria bacterium
TGCCAGACCAACACGACCTTTTTGGGCAGCCCGCACCAAGCGCGGAATCATTGCCCAACACCGCCAAGCCGCATCATCTCTCGCTTCACGACCATGCCGAGCAGCTTCGCACACAAATCCGCCGAGCGGACGTTGCCTATTACGTGGAAGCCGCACCAATACTGACCGACCGCGAGTATGACCGCATCTTCGAGGAATTAAGCGCCTTGGAGCAGCAGCACCCTGCACTTATTACACCCGACAGTCCTACACAACGCGTCAGTGGCGAGGCAGTGAAGGAGTTTCGCAACGTGCAGCACGCCCAACCGATGCTTTCGCTGCAAAATACCTACAACCGCGAAGATGTCAACGATTTTGACCGCCGCGTCAGAGAAATGCTTGAAGGCAAGCCATACGAGTATTGGTGCGACCTGAAGTATGACGGCGTTGCGATGAGTTTGCGCTATGAAGATGGTGCGCTTGCGCTTGCTGTGACGCGGGGCGACGGCATTACGGGCGATGACATTACGCAAAATATTCGGACGCTGCCCATGATTCCCTTGCGGGTCAATCCCGTCACCATTGGTGGCGTAGAAGTGCGTAATTTCGAGGTTCGTGGCGAAATATTTATGAAAAACGATGATTTTGTGCGCATCAACGAAGAGCGCGAGGCGGCGGGCGAAAAACTCTACGCCAACCCGCGCAATCTCACCGCCGGAACGCTCAAACTCCAAGACCCACGCGAACTCGTCAAGCGTCCGCTCCAGTTGGCAGCCTATTTTCTGGCTATCGAAGGCGCGGCGGTCACTTCGCAAGCAGAAAGCATGAGAGTTTTGCGCGAACTGGGCTTCCCAACGGCGCTTCATTCTAGGCTCTGCCCAACGCTGGAAGATGTTTTTGCTTTTCTGGATGAATGGGAAAATCGCCGCGAGACCTTGCCATTCCAAACCGACGGCGCAGTTATCAAAGTGAACAGTTCGCCGCAGCAGGCGGAACTTGGCGCAGTAGGGCGCTTTCCACGTTGGGCTTTTGCGTACAAATACGAAGCGAAGAAGGCGCAAACTCGCCTCAAAGGAATATTCTTGCAAATTGGGCGCACGGGGGTTGCCACGCCTGTTGCAGACTTAGAACCGGTGCTGCTTGCCGGCTCGACCATCAGCCGCGCCACACTTCACAATGCGGATTATATCGCCGAACTCGACATTCGTGCCGGAGATACCGTCATGGTGGAAAAAGGCGGCGATGTGATTCCCAAGGTAAGCGGTTTTGTGCCAGAATTGCGTCCACCCGAAAGCAGTCTTTTTGCCTTTCCGCACGAGTGTCCATGCGCTCACAAACAACCACTCAAACGCTACGATGGCGAGGCAGCGTATTATTGCGAATTTGCCGGATGCCCCTCGCAAGTTCGGGGACGAATTGAGCATTGGGCAGCCCGCAACGCGATGGATATTGAGGGCTTAGGTGAAAAAATTGTTGACCAGCTTGTCGAACTGGGATTCTTGCGCACGATTGCGGATGTCTATCGTTTGCACGAACAGCGCGAGGCGCTTCTTGCGCTGGATAGGTGGGCTGCTAAACGCGCCGACAACCTCTTTGCGGCGATAGAAGCAAGCAAAGAGCGCCCATTTACGAAGGTTCTTTTTGGTATCGGGGTGCGATTTGTTGGCGAGGAGACGGCGAAAATGCTGGCGGAACATTTTGGTTCGATGGAGCGATTGCTCAGTGCGACGAAGGACGATTTTGTGCAGGTCTTCGGTATTGGTGAGCGCACGGCAACAGCGATTGCGGTGTGGTTTCAAAGTCCCGACAATCAAGCACTCGTGCGCGATTTGGAGCGCATTGGCTTGAAAATGCACCACGAAGGACGCGCCCTTGCTGACGCGGTAACGCCCGTGCAGGGCAAAACCTTCGTTATCACGGGAACGTTGCCAACGATGAAGCGCGACGAGGCAAAAGACCTGATTCAGCGCTACGGCGGGAAAGTAGCGGGGGCGGTCAGCAAAAAAACTGATTTTGTGCTTGCTGGCGAAGAAGCCGGCTCCAAACTCGAAAAGGCTCAGGAACTGGGCGTGAAGGTGATAAACGAAGAGGAATTACGGACGATGATAGCCTGAGAAACTGGATGGCTTTTCTTCGCCAGAGAAATCCGGCGGCTGAGGAGTGCAAATACGCTACTACCCAGAGTGGGTGCGGTTTTACTCTTTTTAATATTTCACCATCATCGTTCCTTCGCTTCGGACTGCTCTTTCTGGTGCAATGTTCGCCACAGATACCACACAATGGCGCTATTGGCAGCAATAACCAGCGATTTTATTATCGTTGGTTTATGCAGAAAATGATAAATTTCCATGGGAATCAGCGATGCCGTTGCTATCACCATAAACCACTCTGCCCAGCGCTTGCCCAAATACACCCCTACGCCTTCAATCCACAGCACCACCGCATAAATCAGCGCCAGTAGCCCCGTTGAACGCACGGCATCGCCAAGCAAAAACAATTCGATTTTTGCTAACAGCCAGTGAAATACTTTTCCGTGCGGGAGCATAAGCTCTTCGTCCAGCCACTCAATAACGGTTTGATACCAAGCGTCGCGGGCATCCAGTGAAAGAAGCGTTACGCCGATAAAGACAAGAGCAAAGCCTTTGGCTATCTTGTAAAGCGCTATGGTGCGGAGGTATTTGTTGGAGTGCATCGGCGTTTCGTGATGGAAGTTTTCAAATAATGAGGAAACAAGCGGGCTTTGGGAAAAACTATACCGAAGAAGGCTGAAAAACTCTTCCCGTCCGGCGGCTGAAGAGAGCAGATACGCTGCCGTCGGGCGGATGCTGCGTATGCAATTTTCATCCACTTTCGGTATATGTCGCTCGTTAGACGAGCTATTAGACAAATTTCTCGCCGCTCTGCTCTCGCAATGCTGTTACGACCTTGCGAACGTCCTGCACACGGTCTTTGGGACAAACGAGAATGCCGTCTTTCGTAGCAACAATGACCAAGTTTTCAATGCCAATCGCCGCAACGGACAGCACGTCGTCGCCGACGCTATTCATCACGATACAATTTTTGCTGTCCAGCAGCAATGAGCCGCCGACGTTGATATTTCCTGCGCTGTCCGGCTCATGAACCCGCTCCAACGCATCCCACGAACCAACATCATCCCAGCCAAAATCCACACAAACAACGGCGACATGGTGCGCCCGCTCCATTAAGCCGTAATCAATCGAAATATCCGGCATAACGTTGAAAAGCGGCAATGTGCCGGAAGGAGCGCCAATAGGCGTTTCACGGGTTTTTCCTTTGAGTGCGGTGCGTATATCCTTGATTTTCAAACCAACATCGGGCAGATGCCGCTCCAAACCGCCGACTATCGTGTCTAAGCGCCAAAAAAACATCCCGCTATTCCAGAAAAAGCGCCCTTGTCGCAAAAATTCTTGCGCCGTGACCAAACTCGGTTTTTCGTGAAAACTCTCCACCGGAAGGGCTTGGAGATTCTGCGCCGTCGTATTGGCTTCGTGCCGGGCGGCGACTTCGATGTAGCCGTAGCCTGTTGCCGGGCGCGAGGGTTGTACGCCAAATGTGACGATATCGCCTGTTTTTTCGGCATGAGTCAGCGCCGAATCAACTGCCGCGCAGAAAAGTTCAGTATTTTCAATAAAATGATCGGCGGTCAGCACGGCAACGGAGATTTCATGCGGTTTGAGTGCCGGATATCGCTCGGCAATATACGCAGAGCCAAGCGCAATGCAGGGCGCGGTATTGCGCTTCATCGGCTCGGCAATAATATTTTCCGGCGGCACAAGCGGCAAATTCTCCCGCATGATGGGTTGCAAAGCCTCGCTGGTGATGATGAAAATATGCTCCGGCGCAATAAGCGGCGAAACCCGCTCTATTGCCTCATCCAGCATGGTTTTGTCGGGCGAGACAAGTTTGAGAAGTTGTTTCGGTTTGGTGCGGCGAGAAAGGGGCCAAAAGCGTTCCCCGGAGCCACCTGCCATAATTAAGACGGTGCGTTGCATAATGGAACAATAGGTAGTGTTGAGTGTTGAGTGTTGAGTGTTGAGTGTTGAGTGTTGAGTTTTAAGTGAAAAAAGAGTTGTTCAGGACTACCCCGTCGGGCGGCTTCTTCGCCGTCCGGCGGGTCTGCGCACTACTGCAAGCGACTAAAAATTCCGTCCACCGCTTAAATTCAGGCGCAAATCCACCCCGAACTGCGTTGTGGAACTGCCGGGCGACTGCGCACCTTCGGTCAAATTGGCTTCGTAGCGGAAGAACAAACGCGCCGTTACTTGCTTGCTGATGGTGTAGCGCACCGATGGCTCAAAGAGTACGCTCGTTGTGCCATCAATGCGGCGCGGAGCATTTTTGGTTGGATCGTTTACGCCTTGGCTTGTCGGCAACACATTGATGGAGGTACGAGCCGAATTCCGATACGTGGCTTGCAAGGAAAATTCCATATCGTTGGTGAACTCAAAATCAATACCAATGAGCTTGAGCAATCCCAAACCGCCAATTTTCGGCAACTCAAAGCCGCGCCGCGTGTATGTGACTTGCATCGTGAAATCATTCGCCACCTCGCTTTGCACCGTGCCTTGTTGCGCTTGCGCTATGCCAAAACTTGATTTATTGCCCCACCGCAAATTACCGGACATAATCCCATCGACAAATTTATCATCGAACTGCGCCGTAATGCCGATAAGCGGCTCGAACGAACTCGTGACTGCTTGTTGGTCTATGGTCTCAATGCCAGCTTCTAAGCGCTTGGTTGCGGTGTAGCGCCCTTGATATTTGCTCTCTAAAGAGCCACTGCGCAATACACCCTTGAGGAAAGGCAAGTTCTCCAAGCCATTCCAACGAATAGCAAAATTGAGATTAGGCAAGAGGCGGATAACGTCACGATATATTGCTGTGGCAGTAGTGGTCATAGCAATAGATCTATTCCGATGGAAAGGATTTACCTCTAAACCTTCCATAAACGCATCATTCAGAGCATCTCGGAGAAGCCTTTGCCGAAGAGCCGAATCTTTTGCCGGAATAGATTTACTCGCCTCCTCGTACTGGCTTTTTACGGCTTGCAAAGGATCGAAAGGATTGACAAAGGCAAAAAATGAGCGCCCAAATGTCTCTAAAACTACCACGTTATTGCGTCCGAACCCAGTTGAGTCTCTCAATCCGCTAGGAGTTCCGTCTCTGACCTTGAAAACAGTCTCATTAAAAATCTGATTCCGATTAAACTCCACTTTCGAGAGCCACGATAATTCGACCTGCAAACCCGGGATAATATCTCGTTGTGTTCGGATTTCCAGGGTTGTGTTTTTCTTGAAAATATCGGGCAGATCCATGCCTTGCGCTCTCTGGTTAGGCAGGTCTATACCTTGCAGGTTCCTGCTTGGTTCCTCGACCAAACCGAGTTGATATGCCAAACTCGGTCCTACATTCAAAAAACCTGTACCGCCCTGAACACCAGGATTTATCGCGTTATTCTGCTGGGCGAAGGTGATGTTGAACTGTTCCCAATCAAAAAACACGCTTTTGACCGTGCGGAAAATCGCGGCGCTGATGTCCACGTTAGCGGAGGTGGTCAGGAGTTGAGGCTGTTCCGAAGGAAGCGGGAATCCGCCTTGCGAAGCGCCCGGCGGCGCACTCAGCCCCGGAAAGAGCGTATTGCCTAGGTCTTTCATGCGCACGGCAAACGTCGCATTGATAACATTTTGATACCCGACTGCTTTGTTTACGTCGTCTGGTGCGTCAGCAGGCTTTGGTCGCACAAGCCGCTCCCATGCGTATTGCGTGGCAAAACTTCCGGTGATAGTGAAAAACTTACTGCCGCCCATAATATCCGGCAGTTTTGGGCGAAGCGTCAGGCGGAAATTCTGCGCGTGCCGCGTGTCCGTGCCGAGATTGAGCAATTCTTTCCCACCAAAAAGACTGGAAATATTGCTCCATGTTTCCCGTGCTGAAAGCACGGGAGTTGTACCTCTGCCATCTTGCACCCACAGTGGCACAAGCGAACCGACCGTATTGACGCTGTAATCCAGCGTCGGATTTAAGAGACCATTTTCGGACATTTTCCATGAGGTTTGGAGTTGCCGCGAAACCTCAAAATTGAGAACATTCGGGATATTGGCATTGCTCAGAACTGCCGATTTTTCTTGTTGAAAACTGTTGCTAATCTCTAGCCCCGTAGCAAGGGTATTTGGGAACGGAAAAATCGTCCAACTGCTCAACCATGAAAGCGCCGGAATCTCTTCCGTCCAACCAAAGGGCTTGATGGGAAAAGGCTGAAAATTGTGGGAATACGCCGCACGAAAGCGCCAACCTTCAAAACTTTTGAGTGCTACCACCGGAGACCGCTCCGTCCGCCGGACGTAGTTGTAATCAACAGTGATGCGATTCAGGAAATCACGAATCAGAAAGAAATACGACGGGATATTCAGCCGCGCCCCGGCGACGGCGATTTGAAAATCTTCCAAAATGGTCTGCTGCCTTTCGCGGATAGATCTCGCTATACTCTCCGCATTCGAGGGGTCGCGGCGCAAGCCCTCATTTCTCGCTGCGCTATCAACCGAGACATCATTTTGTGCCAAAAAGCGTGGTTTATCGGTTGATTGATTGTAGGTAAAAGACACGGGTAGTGATGTTCCCGCCCAATCTTCGGGGAAAAAGCGCTCAAACCCGAACAGCCCTGTCACAGCAATGCTTGTACGTTCATTGCGATTGCCAAAGCGCTCTTCCAGCCGCGTAAAATAGGGCGTTTGATAATTGAAGGTTGCCGTCACCGTGCCTAAATCCGCTATTTTCGCCGTTGCCGTGCCGACGGCTGCCATTTGTTGGTCTAATTGCTGCGCTTTGTCCGGCTCGACAAGGCGGAGTTCGTTCACCCACATATCCGTTGTGATGGTCTGAACGGACTGGGGATTACGAATCCCAAAATTCACAAACTGTATCCGCGTCAGTGTGGGACTGCCTTTGATACGATATTCGCCCAAACCGCCCGCCGGAACAATCGTCAAATTTGCCGCCGTTGCGTTCAGTTGTGCGATAGGTTTTTCTTTTGTGAGTGCAGATAAATCAATTTCTACTTCTTGCCAGTCCGGTCCCAAAGGAACGTTGTACTCGTAATAATTCGAGGTATCAACGCCAAAGCGGATAAATGCTATGGGGTTGTCGAAGCGTGAAGTCGGCACTTGCAATCCTGCATTGGTCTTGCCATGCAGAAAGAACTTCATTTTTTTATAGAAAAAGGCATCGAAAGGGCGGAAAAAGCGCGATACCGAGCGCTCCTGCCCGCCAGCAAGTTCATTCACACTGACCAAAAGCGATTGCTCATTTTTCGGCAACGTTGGGTTGAGGAAGTTATTGCGGTCGATTGGACGTTGAACACCCGGAGGGAGCTGATAATTAAAGGGCGGTCCGGAGTTTTCTTCTATCCCGACAAAGCCCACATTGAGCGTGGTCGAATCTAAGCGCCCATTGACAGAAACTGGCTGCCGCACCCACTGGGAGCCGACAAAACGCCAATCTGCTATCTGCCCTTTGAAGGTGCCGCCCGTCCAGAGAACACGGACATACTGAATATTCGTAAAAAGCGCATTGCCAACGGTCGTGCGAGCGCCACGCAAGGGAATACGGTAGGTGACAAAGTTGCCGCCCGTTCGATTGACAAACTGCGGATTGCTGGGATCAGCTTTGAGATTGACTTCGTAACGGAAGTAGGCATCGGCTTGAGAAAGCGTCTGCCCGTTGTTGGTGTTCAAAATTTCCGTGTCGGGGAATTGAGAGTCAATAAAAACGCTGTTTCCTTCCACGCCGTTAAATCGCACAAAATCGCTGTCTTTTTGAGTGATATTGGCTTCAAAGGTGGAAAAGCGCTGTGCGTCGTAGGCGTAATTATCCCGTGCCGGGTCTGCTTCTCTGCGAACATCTTCAGAATAAGGGCTGTACCCCGTCGCTGGATTGAGACGGTATTTAGTTCTGATTTTTGGCGGAACACTTGTTGTATCTCCCTTTTCTTGAGCGTTGTTCAGACCGTCTAAACCAACATCTTCGCCCGCTTCGCCGTCAACAATCCGCCCGTTGGGTGTTTCTTTTCCGGGTAAAATACCGTCTTCAGTGTCCAACTCACCATTCGGGATAACGTCTTCACTAATCTGCCCAACGTCAATATACATTTTCGTTGCCTTATCCTCGTCGAGGCGACGCACAACAATTTCGATAAAATCCATATTCTCATTATCGAAATTGAGATTAAATGCCGAGAGTGTTCGCATGAAACCGCCCCAGATGCGGGGCGTATTTTCTGGTCGGCGGCTGAACACGTTGAGGCTATCCCGATTGTAGCCTGCTGCACCGCCGAGTGTGTTACCGGGCGCTGTGTAGGTAATTTTGTCAAGAAACTTCGGATTGGTATTGTAAATGCCGCGCTCATGCGGATTAAACTCCACTTCCAGCGCACTCATGGTTTGATTCGATCCCAAACCAACCGCTACGGCGCGATTTGGATAGACATCGGATGTTTTAATACGCAATTCGTTGAATTTGTACCACCGTACTGTCCCGCGATAATTCTGGACTCCTCGAAGAATACTGTCTTTTTTAATAGAGGTGCCTGGGGGGTATAATGTTAATAATGAGCCAATACCATTTGTGTCCGGCGGCGAGGCGTAACGCCACTGCGCGGGCTGCACACCGAGTGCATAAACGCGCTGTGTTGCCTCGAAATCATCAATATAGACTGCGGCTTTGCCACCGTCGGAAGCGACTTCCGAAATGCGAGTATTGGGGTCTGAAAGCGACCATGCGACTTCGCCCTTCGCGGTGAAGGTGGATGCGGCTTTGGTATCGTAGAAAGGCAGCCAATCCAGTGCTTTGGTGAGCCAATCGGCATTGAGTGTAGCCTGTCCGTCAACGCCAATCATCGTGTTACTGAGCGGCTCTTCGGTGAGGCGAATGCGGGCGGAAGGATTGTCTTGGGTATAATTCACTGCCGTCATTCCAATATCCAAGCGAAAATCGCGGGTGCGGAGGAATGATTTGGTGTCAATGTCAATCCGCGCACCAACCATAGAGCGGGTTGCAAGGTTAAAGGCATCGTTTTGTTCGTATTCTATTTCGAGATTGGCATTAGGCAGAACCGCTTGTGGGTTCAGAATTTCCACCTGCCCTGTGAAATATTCCACGCGGTAATCTTGAAATTCCACCAGCAGGCTTCCGTTCAACTTCACTTTCACGCCGCCGGGCGAAAGATTGAAGGCATTCGGCAGCGTGATGCGGTTGCTTGCCTGTCCCGACACTTCGCCCGAAATACTAAAACGGTCGCGCCCTGCATCTAAGCGGGCGGCATCGCGGGTAGTGTCGTAAATAGCCGAGAACGTGAGCGGTGCGGCGGCTTCCACCGGAAGATTTTGGTCTTTGAAATAGCTTTGAATACCAGCGCGGAATGGCTCTAAACTTGGGAAGGTAATTTCGCCTTTTGCAGCATCGAAAATATAGCCCAGATGAATGTCAAATACGCCGTCCGGCTCGCCACTACTGACGTTGGTGTTATTGACCCTATCAACGCCGAGAACAGTCACAACCTTTTTCGACCCCGAAGGTCCGACGGGGATAACATCGGCAATAAGGTTTGTTTTCGGGTCGGAATATTCAATATTGATGCGCGTATCTTTGGGGTCGCGGCTGACATTGGTCGCGCCGATAAAATAGACATTTTGGCGCTGTCTTGCCCAAATCTTCTTGAAGGCGGGTTGCATATTGGGACGATACACCAGTTGCAAAACAACCTTTGATGTGGTGTCCTGCGCATCCAACGTACCAGAGAGCGTTCCATAGACAAGATCGTCTGCGTCGGACTGCGTAGCGCCCTGCAAGCGGTATGCAATGCCGTAAGTACGGTCGCGGCGGAGATTCTGAATACGCAGCGTTCCGAGCGTTTTGTCAATCGTATAGCGGTCTTCGGGGAGTTTATTGAAATTCCCCGCTTCGACTTCGCCGGGGTTAATC
>JAAFHM010000032.1 GCA_013298375.1 Ignavibacteria bacterium
CACCAGCCTTCTACAAATTTATCCCGCCAGCAACTTCAATACGCTGCCCGTTTATCCACCGAGCTGCATCTGAGCAGAGAAATGCTACCACACCGCCAACATCATCCGCTTCGCCAACGCGCCCAAGCGGTGTGAGCGAAGTCAGATAGCCTTTCATGTGTGGATTATTGCGAATAGCAGCACCGTTAAAATCGGTTTCAATCGGTCCCGGAGCAACGATGTTTGCTGTTATTCCGCGTCCGCCAATTTCTTTTGCCAAATACTTCGTAAAGGTCTCCACTCCTGATTTCATCGAAGCATAGAGGGAATATCCCGGAACGCAAAAGCGTGTCGTTCCGGTGGAAATGTTGATAATCCGTCCGCCGTCGTTCATCATTAGGAGCGATTTTTGCGTCAGAAAATACACACCTTTGAAGTGGATATCGAGAAGCATATCGAAATTTTCCTCCGTTGCCTCAGCAATCGGAATGGTCGCGCCAACTCCGGCATTATTGACCAAGAAGTCGAATTTGTCAGTGTTCCACGTGCTTTGGAGCGCTTTTGCAATATCCGCGAGAAAGGTGTCAAAGGAAGCAAGTGCGCCGACATCAAGCGGCAGCGCAACAGCCTTGCGTCCAAGTGCTTGAATTTCAGCAACAACCGCTTCGGCACTTGCTTTGTTGGTGTTGTAGGTGACGATGCTGTCCACACCGCTTTGAGCGAGTGAGAGAGCCATACTTTTGCCGAGACCGCGTGAGCCGCCTGTAATGAGGGCGATTTTAGGTGTGTTCATGGTGTTTGTACCAATGTCTGTGAGAAAAACAAGAATTGAATCGGTACAAAAATACGGTTTACGAAAGCAGAAACTCTGGTGAGAACTTCAGATTAAATGGTGAGGATTTCCGATTGTTTACTTTTTCCTCTTTTGCTTGCGTTTGGGAGGGTCGGGATTGCGAAACGACCACTTATCATCAAACCCGTGCTGCAAGAGTTTATCACGCTCGGAGACCTCTAGGAGAGGATTCTCATTTCCTGCAAGAACGCCACCAACAAACATTGCGAGTTCTTGAAAAGCCGTGTAGGTGTCGTAAAGACGCATAAAATGGTATTGTTTCAGTGATGGGTTTATGAGCAAGGTATCAGGGAAAACATGAACCAAAATTGGGGCGTTGTAGGCTACGTGTAACGATTGAATCACCGAAGAACTTTCCAACCGCGCCATTCTGAGGCGAATTTCCAGAAACGCATTATACGGCTGCTCACCGAAATACCGCACAGAATGGGCATATTCTTCGAGGGCGATGTTGAGATAATTCTCAATAAATCCACCAATCGCATCGTCGAAGAAAATAAGATTTCGTGCGGGGTTTGGGGTAGAAAGACCACTTGGTGAAACTTCTATTCCGTAATGAATTTTACCACAAAAAAAGATGATAAATTCCTGCACAACCGCGAAGGGATGGGCTTCAGGGCGATAATGCCACAGAGGAGAATAATTTCTCCATTCCCAAAATGGTGTACGTCCGCCACCAGAAAGCGTTTCAAACCAACCTTGTATCGCATCAGTATTTGGCTCCAAGCGTTTGGTGAAACGTCGAAACACGACCTCCGTATCAACGCCCGCAACTCCGAGTGCTGAATCATAATAGTCCTGAAAGTCCGATAGAATCTTCATCGCACAGAAGAACGGTAGGAATGAAAAAGTTTAGGCAATGCGCTCTTGAAAGAGTTGCTGCCTGTATGCACTCGGCGTTACTCCCGCATAGCGTTTGAAAAACTTGGTGAAATTCGACGGGTCGTAGGTCATCGTGGCTGCAACGTCAGCAATGGAGCGGTTTGTGTCGCGCAAAAGTGTTTTGGCGACTTCGCAGAGTTTTTCTTCAAAAACCTCGCAAGGAGACTTGCCGGTAACGTGTTTGATGGTGTTGGAAAGGTGGGTAGGGTGAATATGCAGCATTTCTGCAAATTCTTTCACACCGAACATTGTTTCGACTTTGCCACCCTCCACTTCGCTCAAGTGTTGGTCGAGTTTGCGAAAATATTCCGACATAATTTCATGCTGTCGTGCAAGAATTGGTGCGGGAAGGCTCATATTTACTGAAAATTTGCCAGTGAAGCATCAGTAGGTACGCGGAGTTTGACTGTTGTTCCCGTACCAACAATGCTGGTAATCTGTATTGTTCCCTTGATTTGTTTGACAAGGCTACGGACAACCGTCAGCCCGATGCCAGCGCCATCATATTGGCGAGTTATGCCATGATGTACCTGATAAAATGGCTCAAATATTGCCTCGCAATGCTCTTCCGCAATACCGATTCCACTATCTTGTATCGTTAATCGCAGCCAGCCATCTGGTGTCGAAGTGGTGTTATCACTATCATATTCCAGCCGAAGGCTGACGAAACCTTGTTCGGTAAACTTGAGAGCATTATCGAGGATGTTATAGAGTATTTTTTCTAACCGTAGTTTATCGAAGACGAGCATTCTTGGTACCGAAGGTGTGAGGTCTATCGTAAAAGTCAGACCGCACTTTTTCATGCGGTTTTCCCAGTATTCCAGAAGTTTTTGACAAAACGCAAGAGTGTCCGTGCGCTGAAGGGGCTGCGAGGCAGCGCTTGAATCAAATTCTGTCGTTGCCAACTCGAGAACATTATTGAGCATCGTCATCAGTCTTTTTGCGCTTGCTTCCAGCATAGCAAGGTATTGTCTGCCCTCTTCGCTTACATGGTCTCTCAAAACATCCGTCGCGCCCAATACAACTCCCATCGGTGTGCGAAATTCGTGGGACATCATGCTCAGAAACTCTGATTTCATACGTTTTACTTCGTTTTCCGCTATGCTAGTACTACGCAATTCCTCGCTTTCTTTTCGTTCACTAATATCAATAACCATCAAATGACCTGCTATCGGCTTCCCCGCAGGGTTTCGTTCAATTGCACCACCCACCATTGCCCAAAAGCGCGATGAATCCTTGCGTACGATAATTATTTCTTCTTGATGCAGCCCGCTTTGTTCTAAGACCTTACGAATCCGTTCATTGTCGGCTGCGGCAGTTTCTGGGGCGAGAATGCTTTCGATTGAAAAATGCTGGGAGAGGTCTTTCTCATCATACCCCAAATACGCCAGCAATTGACTATTGCATCGGGTAATGCGACCATTATCAAGATTGATAGAGCAGTAACCGCAGGGCGCAGAATGATAAAGATGTTGAAACTGTTCAGATGCAATCTGCTTTTCTCTTTCTGGCGAAATATCTTGCAGAAATCCACGACTAATGACAATATCATCTTGTAGAAAGCGTTTGTTGTAGAGCCGCAACCAGCGTTTTCGTCCTTGTTTGGTGGTAATGCTACATTCTAGGGTGAGTGTTTGCTCAAAAGAGTGTGCTAATGAAGATTTGGAAATATCTTCAGAGATAACGAGTAGCTGTGAGCGGTAGGGTTCGTCAAAAAACTGAAATGATTCACGCATATTGAAGACTTCAGAATGCCCAACCTCAAAGATACGCCTCCAACCGTCCGAAACGAAGAGTGTATCGGTTTCTGCTTGATATTCAAATAAACCCAAGCCGGAAATATCATCAATAGCATCAAGGATATTTCGAGTTGTTTGGATGGGACTCATCAATTGTATTACTTTGCTCTCGGTGAATAGGGCGCGATAACGAAGTTCATTCCGTCTTACTTTTCTTGTCTTTGCAAATATACTTGAAACCATGAAAATACCAAGTTCTCAAGCGGAAAATATCATTTCTTTTTCCGTATTACAGAAAACAGTGCCAATGCTTTGCCAACGCGACCCGGATTTAAAGAAGGTTGTCGAGAATTATGGCATACCGCCCATCTGGAAGCGTGAGGAAGGATTTGCAACACTGATGCACATTATTTTAGAGCAGCAGGTTTCGCTGGCTTCAGCGAAGGCTGTTTTTGAGCGCATTTGTAGTATTTGCCGACCAAATGCGGAAGACATTCTTGCCTTTGGCGAGGATGGTCTGCGAAGTATTGGCGTAACGCGGCAGAAGGCTCATTACATTGTGGGTGTGGCTCAAGCGGAGGCTTCGGGAGAGATTGATTTTACGGCGTTACAGAGTATGAGTGATGATGAAGTACGGAGAACATTGATGCAGTTCAAAGGTGTTGGCGCATGGACGGCGGAGATTTATCTGCTCATGGCACTCTCTCGCGCTGATGTATTTCCAAGTGGGGATCTGGCGTTACAGATAGCTGCGCAAGGAGTGAAGCGGCTTCCTAAACGCCCAACAGCAGACGAATTGAATGGACTTGCCGAGTCATGGCACCCATACCGAGCAGTTGCCGCAAGGATTCTCTGGCAATGGTATTTGGGAGGGGGAAGGAGGGAACAACAGAGGAGTGTGTAAATTGTTTTGTGTAAACGCCCGAAAAGAGTGAGTTTACACAAAATTTCTTGCACACTCAAAAATTCGGAAAAACAATATAATTTTCCAATAAAATGATTTTGCAGTTGAGACTTTTCCTTGTATCTTTGGCAGCCAAATTATACAGAAAGAAACACGTAAAGGGAAGAACAATGACGCTCTTTGTGTAGCCTTGATGCCCACAAAAGCAGGTATTTTCGATATGTTGCTTTCTGTCTATTAATCCTGAAACTCTTCTTTCAATCCTCTCCACACTATGAAGCACCGTCGTCGTCGGCTCACTCTCGTATGCATATACGCTGCGCTGACTGTGTTGTCCTCGCAATTTTGTCATATTCGTCTTGTTGCGCAAACCCAACAAGATGCTTCAAAAGCTGCTAGCGTATTCCAAGCGGTCTATATCTACAATATTACTCGCTATGTCTATTTCCCACCGAATAAAACGACGGGCGATTTCATCATTGGCGTTCTGGGAAGAACCGATGTAGGCTTAAGTCTGGAACGCACAGCAACTGTCAAAAAGGCAGGGCTTACCGGACAGACTATCCGCGTTGTGGTGTATGATTCCCCTGTTCAGGCAATGAGCGAATGTCATCTTGTCTTTGTTTCGGACAAATTTATTTCGCGCATTGGGCAAGTGGCGAAAATACTCAAAGGGCAACCAACCCTGATTATCACCGAAGGTCCGAATAATGCGAATGGTATTCCGGCAATTAGTATGCTTTCGTCCGGTGAGAAAAAATTTCAAGTGAATAACAAAGCGATTGAAGAGGTCAACCTCAAAGTGTCGGCAGATTTCCTACGCTTTGCGACCGTGGTACAGTAAGTCACCGTTGCAAGATGCCTTGTAAGAAATATTATCATTACTACTGGATTGTGGGATACCATATTGACAATTTTTGCCACCTTATTCTGTTGACACCATGCGTATTTTTCTTGCCTGGCTCCTGACAAGTACGAGCATTATTCTCGGTCAGCCGCTCGTCGCCTCGCAGCCACAACAAGCCTCGCGCTTTCAGTACACGGCTCAAAGCAGTGACGATACGCTGGAAATCCGTTCCGGCGGACCATCTACAGCTTCCCCTGCTACTACAAGTTCGCACCTTGCGCCTCAGCGTGATTCTACGCCCATAGCGCTACCTTCAAGCACAGAACTACCTCGCAAAAAACTTTCTCGCAAAGAAATTCTTAAAATTCCTCTTGAAGAACTCCTTGATTTACCCATGGAAACAGTATTGGAATATGCAAAAGTCATTGATTCGATGAGGATGGCAGAATCATCGAATTTGCGCGAGCGTACATCAGGCAAATCAAAACGTAGTGGTTCCTCTCTCAACCAATCAAGTACGCATCTTGTGGACAAAATGAATGCAGATCGTGAGCAAAAACAATCCCACAAAAAAAACACGTCCCCAGCAAATTCAAGCCGCGATGAACTGCTACAAATGAAGTTGAAAGATATGCTTGATATGCGCTTGGGAGATATTCTTAAACTTCTCAGCCCTATACTGGCATCGTCAGCAACAAGCAGCGCCCAGACAACTCCGCGCTAACGAATCATTATCACTGCTCTCTCAAACAGTCTTGCACTCAAGTAGTGCTAATCCCCGTGAATCTTCTCGCACTTCTATTTTCAATACCGCTATGAACTGTCTTACCCATCTGTTTAAGCGCACATTTGCAGTGGCAATTTGTGTTGTCGCCGTTTCTGCTCCTTGGGGGGCATTATACGCACAAACAGCAACTCCCACGCCAGTCCAAACGGACTCCAGTGCTGTTGGTAAGCAGGATAAACCCAAACCCACACGGGCGCAAATCCTGAAAATGAAAATTGAGGATTTGCTGGATTTGCCACTTGAAGAGGTGATGGAGTTGGTAAAAATAGCAGGTGTATCCTCAGTCGAAGAGCTTATTAACCTCATTGTCACAACGGCATCCAAAAGCGAAGAGAAAATTTACGATGCAGGGGCAATTATCAGCGTGATCACGGCAAAAGAAATTGCGAACTATGGCGCAATGAATGTAATGGAGGTTATTGACCGTGCAGCGAGCATCTACGGGCTTGGTAGTTACTTATACCCGAATAACATGGTTTCTATTCGCGGCAATAACACGGCAAGTTTCAATACGAATGTCCTTGTGTTGCTGAATGGTCGTCCGATGCGGGAAAGCTATGCCAATGGCTACAATGCTTCGATTTATATGGCGTTTCCTGTCGAACGCATTGAGCGGATTGAGATTATTCGCGGTCCCGGCTCGGTACTCTATGGTACGTGCGCACTGACGGGGGTCATCAATATCATTACCAAGTCTGCGGCTAAACAAGGCAAAGTAAGCGCGACAGCGCGATATGGTGCATTTAACACCATACAAGGTGCTGCTAATGGCGGCTTCCAGATTGGTGACCTTGAAGTCAGCGCAGGAGTAAATTACCTCAATAGTACGGGGTGGAATTATACAACTCGTGGCGAGGTTGATTTCATTAGAGCGGGCGACACGGTTGCCCCAAAAACAATAAAAGCCTATCAAACAGCTGTGGGTGCGGATTTAAACATAAAATTTCAAGGTTTTAAGCTGAACGCAAATTACACGTATAGCCAGCAAGCGGCACAATCACGGAATGCGCGTTGGGGCGATGTGCCGACACCTCTTGCAACAGGACCGATTGACTTTAACTTTTCTATGAGCCGCTTGTTTGTTGATGCGGGCTACGAAACGCAATTTATTCCCGACGTTTGGACATCAACCTTTAATGTTACCTATAATGGCAACAATGTTCGTTTGGGCAGACCAGAATTGCCAAACGACCGCGATGATATTCTCTCCAACGATGTGTTAGTCGAATGGACGAATTTCTTAAAACCCATTGAGAATATGAATATCATCGTTGGTGGTTTGACGAACACCCAAACCGGTACGCATATTGTCTATAACACCACCAACAATAACACCTTGTTTGGTGCGCCATTTGCGCAGACGAAAGATCCGAATGCGTCACTGAATAGTAATCCGTTTAATATCCTACCGACATACAACCAAACATGGTGGAGCGCTTATTTCCAAGTAGATTACAAAATTGCAAAGGTGCTGAAACTTATCGCTGGGGGACAGGTTAACAAAGTTACGTCGTTGCCGATAGATTTTGTGCCGCGTTTGGGAGCGGTTTGGAGTATTACAGAATCATTTGGCGCAAAAATTTTGTTTGCCGAAGCGTTTCGCTCTGCATCAGCCTTTGAGCGCGGATTTTTGAGCAGAACCATTATTCTTGGCAATCCCAATCTTGCACCAGAAAAAATTTCGACGTTGGAGGCACAATTATTTTACGCTGCGTCTAATTATGAAATCTCCTTAACCGCTTTTCAGAGTACGCAGCGTGATGTTATTAAGCGTTCGCTGCCGAACGAAAATCTCGCCGTTATTGACGGAGTGCGTTATCCGGGTGTTCCGTTTTATATCAATCGAGGTCGTTTGCAGACCGTCGGAATTGAGTTAGAAGGCAAAGCCAACTTTTCCAAAGAGTTTTCGCTCTTAGGTTCGGCGACATATAATAGCACCGCACAAACACCCGACAATTCTGACTCGCTCTCTATTATCAATAATCTCGGAATGCCGAACCTGATAGTAAAATTAGGTGTAAATTACGCATCGTCATTTGGTTTGAATGTTGGCGTATGGAATTCGTACTTTGGCGCAGGTGGCAGCATAGCAACGCCGACAACACGCTCATTGAACCCGGAAGTACGCCCCTACAACTTTCTTTCGGCAAATATCACCTATAACATTACCAATCTTTTTGAATCTACGTCTTTACCGGACATGATTGTAGGAATTTACGCTACCAATATTTTAGACGCGCAGATTTACTATCCTGAATATGTTCGTCGGAATATGAACAGCATCCCTGGTCGTCCGGGGCGGGCAGTATATGCGAGTTTTTCTGTCCAGTTTTAGAGCGTAAAACATCAATATTTTTCTCCATGATTGAGGATATACCATTTTCGGTATAGTTGTTGTTAGCTTCTTCGTATAAAAAACACCTACGTCATGCTGCGTAGCAGGATTGTTTATCTTTACTCCGAACTCCAATGGATGATACTCAAACTTCGCAAAAAAAAGTTATCGCTATCGTCGGCGGTGGCGTATCGGGCTTGTATGCGGCATGGAAACTCGTGTGTGAGAAAAACCTTACTGACACAGAAATTCATATCTACGAAGCGACGCAGCAGTGCTCGGGGCGTATCTACACAGCATGGAATTTCCAAGGCTTCCCCATCGAATTGGGCGCAGCGCGTTTTAGTAAGTACGTCCATCCCGTCTTAAACTCACTGGTAGAGAAGTTTGCTTTCAAAACAATGCCCTACGTCTATGCCAATCGTTTTTGGCACTTACGCGGAAAAAAACTGAGTTTAGAAGACATTGCCGCCGGAAAAGGCACGTACGAACTGCGCGAAAATGAAATTGGGAAATACACCGATAATTTGTACGAATACACCGAAGCACATAGCACACGTACTCCCGAAGAAATCAACGCAATGAGTTTTCACGAATTTCTGGGCGAACACATTAGCGAGGAGGCGTGTCGGTTTTTCCGTGATGCCGAAGGATATGATTTGTTATTGGGCGATTGGCTCTCCGGCGCTGATGGTGTACGAGCTGTAAAACAACACCCCGATATGCTCCAAGCCGAAGAGGTGTCATGGTTTCATATCGTTGGCGGATTTCACAAACTTATCAACACGCTTGAGGAGCAGATTCGTGAGCGTGGTGTCAAGATTTTTACCGGGCATAGGTTGATTGAAGTGGTGCAAAATCCTGAATCAGTAACGCTCTACGTGGAAAAGGAAGAAAACAGCGATTCTATTGTGAAATTTGTTGAAGCAGAGCGAGTCATTCTTTGTATAAAGCGTTTAGATTTGGCAGATATTACTATTAATCTTAGTGAAGAAAAACTGTCAGCCATGGATGCCGTACAGCCAATTCCAATGGTAAAAATGTTTGCAACATACACAAATTCATGGTGGTCCACCTTTGCACGACGTGATGGAAATTTCTGTATTACCGATATGCCTATTCGCAAGATTTATTACGGTCCGGGGCATCACCTCATGTTTTATAGCGACTGCGAATCGGCATTGTATTGGAAAGATTTGATTAGCGAGAGCGGAAAAAATCCTGATGCTCTTTTGAGCGAAGTTCAACGTCAGCTTTCCGTCATTTACCGCATGGATCCGACAAAATTGCCACGCCCAAACGCTTTTTACTCAAAATTCTGGAGTACTGGGATACACGTGTGGCGACGCAATTCCAACCCCGTACAAGTACGTGACCTTCTTATGGGAACCGCTCAAGACCGTGTCCATATAGCAGGTGAATCATTCTCGGTCAATGCCGGTTGGGTGGAAGGTGCGCTTGAAACGGTCAATTTACTTATTGATTCGGTCTTGTATCCATCGTAAAATCTGGATACGTCATATTCCTTCTGTTTCACTTCACGCTCAAGAGTTTTCACGCAAACACGTAAAAAGAGGTACGGTATGAATAACGTCAAACTTGGTATCAAGGGCAAATTTGTTAGTCTTGCCTTAGCACTATTACTCATTGTTGCGGCATTTATTTTTGTGTTTTTCCCACAACGGCAAGAGCGCCAAATGTCGGAATATCTGAACCAAAAAGTGTTTGTTATTTCGGATATGGTTTCCTTCAGCACCACGCCTGGTGTGCTGTTTGACGATTTGAAATCGGTAGAAAATTACTTAAATATCCTCAAATCGCTTGAGGAAGTTGAGTTTGCAATGGTGTACCGTGCCGCAGAAAAAACCCAGTTTGCGACGTACAATAATCAAAAAGCAAAACAATTCGAGTCAAATATTCAACAATTACTAGAAAAGTCTGGTCGGCAATCTGTTGATTTGGAGGATGTTACCATTGCACTCGTACCGATGGTCACCGAAACAGGCGAGGCAGTTGGTCGTATCATCGTCGGTGTTACGCGGAAGAATCTCAAACATGACGTGCAGCAAAGCCGCATTGTTGCTTTCTCCGTCGGTATGATTGTCCTTATTTTAGGCGGCTTGATTTTCGTGTGGCAGACAACGCGCATGGTGCAGCCTCTTATTCACTTGTCGCAAGCATCTATGAACGTTGCACAAGGGAATATGGACGTGGAAGTGAACACCCAGTCAAACGATGAAGTCGGCGTACTCGCAGGGGCATTCAATTTCATGGTGGCGAATATTCGTTCAGCAATCGAACAGATTAAGAGCAAAAACGATGAGTTGACGGAAAAGAACGAACTTATCGAAGAAATCAATTTGCATATGCGCACCAGCATTGAAGTTGGCAAACATATTCAACACGCTATTCTGCCTGATGCCGAAGAAATGAAACACGCATTACCCAATCATTTCGTCTTATTCAAGCCGCGCGATGTTGTCTCCGGAGACTTTTATTGGTTTGCAGAACTTGGCGACCGTGTTGTTGTGGCGGTGGTGGACTGTACCGGACATGGTGTTCCGGGAGCGTTTATGTCTATGATTGGCAATACGTTGTTAAATGAATTGGTTAACCAAAAACGCATCGTAGGACCGGGACTTATTTTGCAAAATCTCAACATTGCTGTTCGGATGGCATTGAAGCAAGAAGGCGATAATATGCTGTCCAAAGCAGGAATGGATGTCTGTTTGTGTGTCATTGAAAAAGAGCGTGTACTCTTTGCTGGAGCAGCATTACCATTGTATGTGGTGAAAAATGGCATATTGGAAACCATCAAGGGTTCGTCGGCACATATTGGCGGAAAACAAAAAGTAGATATGCCCGTCTATGAACAACACGTCATTGAGCGAGAGCCGGGTATGCATATTTACTTGACTTCCGATGGTTATGGCGACCAAAGTAATGAGAAAGTCGTGAAATTCGGTACAAAACGACTTCGTGAGTTAATTCAGCGTATTCACACTTTGCCAATCGAAGAACAATATCGTCAATTTGACGAATGTCTTAAAGAACACCAAGGCTCGGAACCACAGCGTGATGATATTACGGTTGTGGGTATTCGACTTGATGCGTAAATTACAAATTATTGGAACCGTTTCACGTGCAAACAAGGACGTAAATGATGAGTTTTCCAGATCTTTACCAGCAATACCGCCAGATGACGGATCATCGAATACTGATGTCGTTCAAAGGTGTATTTGCCCAGCCGGCTATCGTTGAGATGGCATCCGCACTGCGAGGCAAGGTAGCCTCGCGGACAAATCAAACAATGGTAATGAAAAGAATTTTTGCCATTTTTGTCGAGCTGTCACAAAATATCTTATTCTATTCAGCAGAAACGGAAAAAGATGAAGATGGCAAAGACAATGGTGTCGGTATTCTGATTGTCAGCGAAATGGATGACCGCTATTGCGTGAGTTCAGGTAATCTGATTTATA
Organism: Ignavibacteria bacterium; assembly: GCA_013298375.1. Taxonomy (GTDB): domain Bacteria; phylum Bacteroidota; class Ignavibacteria; order Kapaibacteriales; family UBA4661; genus PH2015. Next base: position 11,806 of record JAAFHM010000032.1, read on the forward strand.
CATCACGTGTTGAGGGTATGCGTAAGAAATGCGATATTGTCAGCGCTATGACAAAAGATGAACTGAAAGTGTATTACAACGAACAGCGCAAACTCCCCCGTAGCTCAGAAAGCAAAGGAGCAGGTCTAGGTCTGATAGACATGGCGCGAAAATCTGAGTACCCGATCGAATATGGCTTTACCCCTTTTAACGATGAACTTTCATTTTATATGCTTTCCGTCTATATCTCAAAAGGACAAGAACAATGATTTACAACATGATGCTTGAACGCACAAAAACAACACCCGGTGTTACCACTCACGTCGAAGATGGTATCGTAGAAATAGAGGGTGAGTTCTATCCTGAAGATGCTGTTGCGTTCTTTACTCCCATTAGCGAGTGGCTGTCGGCTTTTATGGCAGAAGAAAAGCGGTTTTTGACCGTACACATCCGCTTAACCTACTTCAATACCAGTGCGTCGAAATGCGTGATGGACTTATTCGACCAACTCCAGAGCTATCACTATGTTTCTGGTGGTGCGGTGGAAACATACTGGCATTATCAAGAAGACGACGAGGATATTCTTGAACAAGGCAAGGAAATGATTGATGGTATGGACATGAAGATCTTCTTCATGCCCTACAGCGTCTAGGTAACAATTGTCACCTCAACACTTGTTATGCCTTCTGTACAGCATTGACATTGACCGTAAAAGAAATAAGAGAGCATCATTCTCTTATTTCTTTTACTGAGCAAGCAAATATCGCTGACCGAATATAGAATATTACAGCCCCAACACACTCTCTTCTTCGACTGCTTCTCTTTCCTGCTCTGCTACGCGCTTGTTGGCGTGAATATTTATGGGCGAAAATATCCGTCCCGATCGGACTCAACGTCGCGCATTCATCACCTCAAGTGTCATACCAATAGAAAAGACCATTATGAACGAAATGTTCAAAAATGAGACGGAAACGGTAGCATACTACCGTGGGATTCTTTCAGGAATCGACAACCTCAGCCCGGAAAAGATGCAAGAGGAGTATCGCTATTTGGGGCAACGCTATGAACATCTTCTCCGTCTGGCGACCAAGTTGACACGGGTTGGCGATGTAGCACAACGAAAACTGATGAACGTCCAACAGTCGCTCGCCGAGCAGGCAAGTGTGATTGAGCGCACGAACAGTGAACTTCAAGATAAGAACGCACGCTTGGAGGAATTTATTGAAGAAGTCAATCAATTAAACACCATATTAGCAAAAGAACAAGAAAAGGCAGATAATCTCTTACTGAATATTTTGCCAGAAGACATTGCCCGCCGCCTCAAAGAAGGTGAAGAAACGATTGCTGATCAATTTGACAGCGTTACGGTAATTTTTACGGATATTGTCGGCTTTACCAACCTCGCCTCGCTCGTTTCTGCGACAACCATTGTTAAGTTGCTGAATCTCCTCTTTTCCAGATTTGACGCTCTTCTCGACCACTACAACGTCGAAAAAATTAAAACCATCGGCGACAGTTATATGCTTGCCGCCGGCATCCCCAAGCCGAGCAGAGACCATGCCTTGCAAGCAGCAGAATTTACGTTTGCAATGCAAAATGAAATCCGGCAATTTGCAGCTTCAACGGGCTATCCAATTTCTATGCGTGTTGGAATACACTGTGGTCCTGTCGTTGCGGGTGTGATTGGCACAAGAAAATTCGTGTATGACCTTTGGGGAGATACCGTCAACATTGCAAGCCGCATGGAATCTCACGGCGAGCCCGGGAAAATACACTGCTCAGAATCTGTTTATGAAGAGTTGGGTCATATTTATCAGTTTGAAGAGCGTGGTACGATTGAAGTCAAAGGCAAAGGAAAAATGAAAACATACTTCCTGATTGACGACAATGCCCATGGAAAAGAAAATACGACGAAGCAATAACGAGAAACTTTGAAAAAGGATAGTTCGTGCATTCTTCGCTGCCTCCAATTTCCTATGAACTGTGTGGCAATTCCACAATAAATGTTGCGCCCTTCCCCACTTCCGATTCGCACCACACGCGCCCATTCATCGCTTCGACCATCTTCTTGACAATGCTCAAGCCTAGTCCCGTGCTGTGTTCGCCGCCTGTGGGTCGAGCAGATAAGCGTGTAAATTTTCCGAATAACTTTTTGCTATCTTCTTCCGAAATTCCCGGACCTTCGTCTTGAACCCGAATTCGGTAGACCGAATTTGATACTTCCAGACCCAATGTAACAGCAGTATTTGGCAAAGAAAATTTTATGGCATTGGAAAGAAGATTCTCCAAAACATTCCAAAGCATAGTTGCGTCGGCGAGAACGGGAGGTATTGCGTGTTCTTGGTTACGTGGAACAACGTGTAGTTGTATCAATTTCATTTCCGCGCGTGATTGATAGTCCGCTTTCACTTGTTCAATCATGGTTTCCAGACTTATCGGAATAAGATTGACGGAAACAGCGCCGGATTCCAACGCATTGCTACTCAATAAATCCGTGATAATACGCATCATCCTGTCAACCGTGTCGGCGATGTGACGCAAACGCAGATGCTGCTCTTTGACATCTATTTTGCTTGAGAAGCGGTCAAGCAATTCTGCAGTTAATCGAATTGTTGCTAGGGGATTTTTCAGATCATGTGCCGCAATACCTAAAAACTCATTTTTTTCTCTGTCTAATTGCTCCAGCCGCTCATTTTTCATCTGTAAAGTATCGGTCTGTTCCAATATCTGAGTGTATGCGTCCTGTAATTGCTCATTCGCACCTAGTAGCTGAAGATTACTCTTCTGCAATTCTGCGTTGATATTTTCTATTTCGTGTGCCTGACTTTCCAATTGATCTTTCTGCTGACGAAGTTGTCTATTAGCAGATTGCTGCCGTTTTCCAAAACGCCATAAAAGAAGACCAATACCGAATGAAAGCAATAACCCCAAACTGACCGCCAAAAGAAGAATACGCTCACGCGACTGAGTCGCGCTTTGCAAGGCGCGGTCTTTGAGTAAGAGTTGATTTTCCGCCTCGCGCTGCTCAATTCTATTGACCATCTCTAAACGACCGATTTCGCGGCTTCGAGCATTATTAAAAATGGAATCCTTGCACGCAAATGATTGGCTTTGGTACTCCAAAGCACGTTTGTATTGTCCTTGCTGTTTTGCCAACATCGCAAGATGAGCAAGTATTTTGGATTGCAGTTCTCGCAGCCCAATTTCACTCGCTATCTGAAGAGATTTTTTATAGAATGCCTGTGCCTGTCCAAAGTTATTTTGCAAAAGATAAAAGCTCCCAAATGCCGAAAGTGTTTGTGCTATACCAGATTTATTTTGCAGCATTTGCCGAATAGACAACGCCTCCTGCAAATAGGAATAGGATTTCTTGAAGTCCCCTTGAAGAAGGTAAGTAGAAGCGATGTCGTGCGTAATTTCCCCAACCATTCGCTGATTGTTGAACGCCCTCTGAATTGCTAATGCCGAGTCAAAGTAGAGTTGCGCTTTTGTATATTCCCGATGGTCTTTGTGGACACGCCCGATACCACACAACGGCTCACTAAGAGGCTCCATCTGCTTTAACCGCCGGAAAATTGCCATAGCGCGTTCATAGTAATCTATTGCCGTCGTATATTCTTTTTGATGAAAGTACAGCCTTCCAATATTCACCATCGTATTAGCAATATTCTCTTGTTTGCCGATGCGCTCATCAATGCGAGACGACCGTAGTGCATAATCCAGTGCGCGGACATAATCTGCCTGCGCCTCGAAAACAAGCCCCATATTCGTCCAAACTGCCGAAAGTGTTTCTTCGTCACCGATTTGTTCGGCTATTTGCCGTGAAGAATCGTAGAGCATAAAGGCTTTCGTATATTCAGAACGCGCAAGGTAGGAAGTGCCAACATACTTATACGCCTGTGCAAGATCCCGCAAACTACCGAGATTCGTTGCACGTCGCATTGCCGCCCGCCCGTACTCTTCGGCTTTTGTAGGGCTGTGTTCAACAACAACAGCGGATAATTTTAGAAGCACGTATAAATGTGTAGAATCGGGTAGCCCGGGGCGAGCGAGGCTCTTTGTGAGAGAATCAATCACGGCAGTCTGCGCGTAGAGCATCTGTCCCGAGAAGAATAGACTTATCGGAACGACTATCCCAACGCACGAAGGAATAAGCCGCAGCAGAGATTTCATTGTTCTATGGAATTATTCTTCTTCTACAAGTACCCAATTACCGTAAGCGTTTTCAGCCCGTTGCTCTCGAATGTGTTACCACGCATAGTGAACTGGAGTGGTTTGGATTTCATTTTATGTAACTTAATGTATTTGCGGCAATTCCACAATAAATGTTGACCCCCTGCCAAATTCCGACTCACACCATACGCGCCCGCCGTGCAGTTCCACAATTTGCTTGACAATAGACAGCCCAACGCCGCTTGAAGACTCGCCGCCTGTCGGCTCGGTGGAAAGACGTTGAAAAAAACCGAACAGTTTTTGTTGGTCTGCGATTGATAATCCCGCTCCTTCGTCTTTAACCGAAACACGCACTGCATCTGCGGTTTGCCAACACCGCACCCAAATTCGCCCGCCGAAAGGGGAATATTTCACGGCATTCGAGATGAGGTTATCAAAGACTTGAACAAGTCGCTGTTCGTCGGCAAAGGCAAAGAGTTCAGAAGGCATATCCAGAATAAACAGTTGGTTTTTCTCCTTTGCTGCTTGAGTGTAATGCGCAACCGCCGTCGTCATCACATCGACAATATCGGTTGGCTGCCGGACAAGTTCAATTTTGCCCATCTCCCGTGCTGCGGTGTCGAGAATATCCCCGACCAATCTATTCATGCGGCTTCCCGCTTCTTGAAGATGTTCGACAATAAGCCGCGTCGGCTCTTCCAAAGCAGGATTATCCAGCAAGACCGATGATAAACCAAGCACGTTGCTAATTGGCGCTTTGAGGTCGTGCGAAACAATACTGAGCATATTCAAACGAAACTGCTCGGATTGTACCAATGCTAGATTTTGCTCCCCCAAAATGTGCTGCTGTCGGCTCATCTGAATATTCATTTCTTGCAGAGTGCGCCCTTTTTGAAAACTATTGCGCCGAACAATAAACCAGCCAATACTGAAAAAAATATTAACAACAACCGCCCCGATAAGGTCTTGCACACTATACAAAAAAATCGGATCAGACAAGGAAACACCAGCATTCCAGCAGAGCAGAATAAAGGCTATTAAGGAAATTCCCAACCCCAAATGGAGATGCACCAATCGAATCGGTATTGCCGATATGACCACTATCACAAAGCAATATCCGCCGACATAATTCGGTGCGCCCTTTGCCAGCCCCGTGATAATCCCCGTGCTGATAATCAAGTAGTATATCAGCATCGTTACAAGCAGATAGTGGCGTTGCGGATTCTTCCAAAAGTAACGAATAATCCATGCAACAATAGTGATGACCGTCAGCCCAATACGGAAGACAAGAATCCATGGCTCATTGGGGAAAAGAATTGCATCTAAGCGTAAATATCCTAGCCAGACCACAAAGAGGATTGGTGAATATGGCGCAAAAAAGAGCCGACACTGCTCGTTAATTTCCTCCAAATACGTTTCAGGATACACCCGATTAGTGAATCGACTTATGTAGGATTTGCCAGCTTCTTGAAGAGCTTGCCAACGATTTCGTATGAAGTCAGTCATAAATTTCTTGATGATGCATTCTCTTCAGAACAAATACTCACTCACCTTACGCAAGGACGTGAAAAACCAAGTATATTTGGAAGGTAAAATCACAAGTTGCTAACGTTAGCGGAAACGGTTATGAAAACGGAATTGTTGGATTTGTATAGCGATTATTTGCTGAG
>JAAFHM010000205.1 GCA_013298375.1 Ignavibacteria bacterium
GGGGCGTGTGCTTGTGGAAGGTTTTTATGACGACGTTGTGCCGTTCACCCCGGAAGAACGTGCCGCAATCCGTTCCATTCCTCATCCCGACGAGCAGATGAAACGAGAGTTGGGTGTTGCCAAGCCCGATGGGGCGGGCGCACTGCTCTTGGAAATGCTGAGTTTGCCATCGCTGAATCTGAACGGCATACGGGCGGCAAACGTGGGCGCAATGGCGGCAAATGTGATTCCCACGCAAGCCGTCGCAGCGCTTGATTTGCGGCTTGTTTTGGGAAATGATTGGCAACGCCAAAGCGAAAAAATACTACGCCACGTAAGGAAACAAGGTTACTTCGTCATTGACCACGACCCCACCGATGAAGAGCGTTTGCAGCATCCAAACATTGCGAAAATACGCATCTTTCCGGGCTATAACGCGCAGCGAACCCCGCTTTCTCATCCGCTTGCAAAGGCGGTCATTCAAGCTGTGCAGACGACTTCGGAGGAAACGATTGTGGTTGTGCCGTCTTTGGGCGGAAGCCTACCGTTGTATTTGTTCGAGAAGCACCTTTCCAGCACGACGGTGACGGTTCCTATCGCCAATCACGACAACAACCAACACGCTGAAAATGAAAATCTCCGCTTGAAAAACCTTTGGAATGGCATCGAAACCTTTGCGGCGATAATGACGATGAGGTTTTGAGGTGAGTTTTTCTTGATTGTAAGTGAGTTTTTTGAGAAATTGCGCGAAAGTTCTGCCATTTCTATACTTGCCAACTGCATTATGCCTGAAAACCGTATTGAAAATACTCAACTTTGGAAACGCACCTTATCTCAACAGGGTGAAGATGTTAAGGATGTTTATATCCAAGAGCGGGAAAGGCTACGAGCCGCGTTTTGGGAGTTTCGTAAAAACGCAGCACACCTCACATCTCAGGTCGCAAAAAATTTCCCTGACTTAACACTGCACGATATAAGTCACCTTGATGCTCTTTGGGAAACAGCAGATTTGCTCATTGGAGAAAAATTTCCCATCAATCCTTTGGAAGCATTTGTACTTGGGGGCACAATATTTCTCCACGATGCTGCCCTCACCTTTGAAGCCTATCAAGGCGGGCAATCTGCCGTTCGTGCTACTAGCGAGTGGAAAGATGCCTTTGCCGTACTAGAAGCCCAACATACCCGAATATCTGAGGAAGAGCTTCAAAAAAGTGCTGATTTTGACGCAATACGATATTTACACGCTTCACAGGCAGAGAAGTTAGTCGAACACTCTTGGCAAGCCAAGAATCAAGATCCACGGTATCTCCTACAAGATGCAAGTTTACGACAAGACCTCGGTCATCTCATGGGTCAGATTGCCGCAAGCCATCATTGGGATATAGATAAAGTTGCCTCTGGTTTTAATCGGCAAGAAAATGCGCCAAGCGGATTTCCAAGAGAGTGGGCTATTAACCCGATTAAAATAGCGTGTATTCTCCGTTGTGCCGATGCAGTCAATTTTGATAATCGACGTGCGCCTGATTTCCTCTACGCACTGCTAAAGCGGAATCACGTTTCTGAGAGTCATTGGAAAGCACAAAATATGATCCCACCTGCCACTTACGATGAAGCAGACCCTACTACACTTCTTTTTACTTCCACAAGAGGATTCACTGAAGAAGATGCTAACGCGTGGTATGTAGCGTATGATGCGCTATGTATCGCACACAAGGAAATACAAACATCGAATGCTTGTTTGGAGCAAAGCGGTTCTTCGGCATTACGGGCAAAGCACATCAAGGGCGTAGAATCGCCTGAGATAATGGCAAAGTATATCAAGCCTAAGGGCTGGAAGCCGACTGCCGCGAAAATACACATCAGCAACATAGAAGATATGATACGCAAACTGGGTGGAGAGCAGCTTTACGGCACTGATGCCGATAAACTCGAAATCGCTCTTCGGGAACTTATTCAAAATGCGCGCGATGCCGTTGTTGCCAGACGTTGTTTAGACAAAAATTTTGAAGGTAAAATCGTTGTAAGTATTTCAAAAGACGATAATGAACCAAGTACGTTTTGGCTGACTGTCGAAGATGACGGAATTGGTATGTCGGAAAGAGTTCTGACTGATACGCTGCTAGATTTTGGTACAAGTTTCTGGGCTTCAAGCCTTATTCAAAGCGAATTTCCCGGTTTACGGTCTTCAGGGTTTCAGTCTGTCGGGAAATTTGGTATTGGGTTCTTTTCGGTATTCATGATTGCTGAACAAGTATATGTTGAATCTCGAAACTGGAAAAAGGGTTTTGATGATATTCACCAAGTAAAATTTACCAATGGACTTTCTTTGAAGCCAATTATCTGCAAAGGTGAGCCAGATGGCTTTCGTTCTTCAGTTTCAACAAGAATAAGACTGAAGTTGAAGCAAGACATAATTCCAGAAAACTTCATGATAGAAATTAAGGTAAACCAAGCTGGAGCAAAAAATTTCTTCGTGCCATTACAAAACTATATTGCTGCAATTTGTGCGGGTTTAGATGTTGTTGTCATCTTTCGCGGTGTAGATAAGAATGAAGAGAAGATTCACGAGAGCATTAACCCAAATAACTTGGACACCTCTAAATTGTTACGTGATATATCATTTGCTCAATATCAGGATCGAAAAGAATATTTTGAAGAAATTATTGTCCAAAACCATAAACGCCTAAAACCAATTTTTGAAAGCGAAAGATTATTAGGCTTAGCTGCGATACCAATCGGTATTAAACATTACCTTAGCGAGTTCCTAAGTATAAGTACCTCAGGTGGTTTGGCATTCAGTACACACCTCTGGAGTAGGCACTCAGATCATATCATTGGCTTTCTGGATCATAAGCCAAAGTCTGCAAAACGAGAAATGGGTGATTATGCAGCATCTCAAAAAATTATTCAACAATGGGCAAATGAACAAATGAATGAATTGCTTACCCTGAACCTTGACCCGTTAGCAAGGTATAGTGCAGCATCAAGTCTGTGTCATTTTCAAATTGACCCAACTCCATTAGCTAGTATCTTTATTAAGCAAGGCGGCGCGATGCGTCATCTTTCAGTTTCTGAGGTTGCTGAGTTATCAATGGAAACAGGGATTGCATTTCTGTTTTCTGAGTTGATTCCAGAGCATATATCTGAGATATTATTTGTGCAACAAGAATCATTTCTGAAAGATGTGCCTCAAGTTACAGCATTATTCAATAGCTCTTTTTTATCATTAAAACGAACAGATGAAGGGATCCCAGAGAATAATTTCAGTATGCTTGATTGCATTTATCGTATGGCGATTAGTAAAGGATATGGGGTGAAACTTGAAATAGAAGAAAATATTGGTCAAGATAAATTTAGATTTCCAGTTCATGCTTTAATCCTAAAATCAAAGCGTCCGTAATTGCTCTTCTCAATGATTTCTGTAAGATCCATTTGTATTCCCGCTTTATGCCTTATGACAAATTCAAAATCACCGATATTCAAAGCAAACTCAATATTGAAGTCCGCAAAGAAGCGTGGCTGAAGGACACATTTGCGCCGTTTGGCGAGGATGCAATGCTGCTGCGCTTGCTGGAAGAAGCAGGCAGTGTTTTTTTAGGGAGCGAAAAAGCGCGGTCAGAGTTTATCATTACGCCTGTTTTGCAAGCACTGAGGCGCAAAAATGAAGGGAGATTCGCTATTTTTTCCGGCTACGAGTTTACCATTGACAAAAAAGCCGCATTGAATGGATATTGTGATTTTATCCTCTCTGCAAAGGCAGACAGCCTCACGCTTGAAGCTCCGGCGTTCTTTGTTGTCGAAACAAAAAAAGCGGATGTTGATGATGACGCGATTGCTCAATGCGGCGCGGAACTTTATGCAGCCCAGCTATTTAACGAGCGCAAAGGTAAGCCTCAAGAGGCTGTCTATGGCTGCGTTACGTCGGGATTACGTGGGCATTCCTACGCTTGCAAGCAATGACCCTTGCTATTGACCCGAATTTCGTACCACTTACCTTCAAAAAACCATTTCCCGTGTTGGAAGTCTTGCAGTGGATTCTTGATATGGCTCTTCCGTTGCAACATTGGGATTCATCAGCACTAGGCAGGGGTTAATTGATTTTCTCTCAAATAATAATGCTGCGATAATAGCTAGGGCAATCGCATGAAAATTTCAAACCCGCACCAAATCAGCATTCTAATATCATCAGTATTTGTCGTTCAACGTGTAGAGACAAGGCAATGCCTTGTCTCTACGGAATAGATTTTTTTTCATGCGATTGCCCTACGATAATAGCAATGAAATTTTTGCCACAAACTATGAAAACCCCACCCACCCTCGAAACAGAGCGCTTGATTTTGCGCCCCTTCACGCTTGCTGATAGCGATTTTATCATGGAACTGCTCAATACCGAAGGTTATTTACAATACATCGCCGACCGCAATATCAAGTCCAGAGAAGACGCAGAGCGGTATTTAGAGAGCGGACCGCTCAGAAGCTATGCCGAACACGGTTTTGGTCTCTGCAAAATACTCTTGAAAGCACGTAATGGAGAGGCTGATGCTGGGGAAGCAGTCGGAATGTGCGGTTTACTCTGGCACGATTATCTCCCGAATCCCGATGTAGGCTATGCGCTTTTGCCGCAACATGAGGGCAAAGGTTATGCACGAGAAAGCGCAGAAACGTTCCTGCGCTGGGGATTTGAAGAGTGCGGCATTTCTACTATTTTGGCAATAGTTTTACCGCAGAACTACGGTTCGGTGAGGCTTTTAGAGCAATTGGGTATGAAACTAGAAAAAACAATTACCAAGCCCGAAACAGGTGATGAATTATTGTTGTACAGCATTTCTGCTGCTATGTGAATAATCGCACGAGCAGTATCGAAACCTTTGCACCGATAGTGATGCCGAGGTTCTGAACGCTATAATGCGCTCATGGATTTACGATAAAAGACCACTTTTTACCTGAAAAACAATGAACGCACCATACCCAATAAGCCTCATTCTCCTTGCTGCGGGCGCATCTCGTCGCATGAAAGCAAGCATGGATGCGGATAAAATGCTCCTCACCCTGCCGGACGGCAAAACACTCCTCCAAACATCGCTTGAAATCTATTCCACCGTGCCATTTCAGGAAATTCTTGTCATTCTGCCGGAGAGATTCCGGCATTCCTTGGCGCTTCCCGATTCGGCGCGTGTTCTCGTCAATCCCAATGCCGAAAGCGGAATGGCTTCATCGGTTGTATTGGGCGTAGAAAGCGCGTCGCCGCAAGCGCGAGGCTACATGATTGCGCTTGGTGATATGCCGCTTGTCGGAACAGCAAGTGTTGAAGCGCTCTGTGAGGCATTTCTCCGCAAAACAACCCCAACAGCTATTTGCGTTCCGTTTTTTCAGGAAAAACGCGGTAATCCCGTTCTTTTCGGCAACGCCTACAAGCAAGATTTACTGCACCTTTCGGGCGATATTGGGGCAAAAATTCTGTTGAAAAAGTACAGCGACCATGTTATGGAAATCGCCGTCAATGACGAGGGGATTTTTCGAGATATTGATAGTGCGGAGGATTGGAGAGAGTTTGTCGTGCAGCATTGATAATTCGTGCTTGAGTGCGGTTTTCCGCTAGAGTTTTTGGCAAACAACAACTGCTCACGCCGCTTGTTATGACAATTTGATATGCCATGTAATGGCGTATTGACGGCGTTATGGTTAACTTTGGGTCTTTATGAATTTATCACACCACACGCTATGAAATTTCGTAAGTCCTCTTTTCCGTCCGATTCTCCCGATCCGCTTTCGTTAGCGGCACACAAACCCGTCCGCATCCCTATTCGGCTCAAGATTCTTGCCTTTGCATTGTTCATCGTGTTTTTTGCTGTTATTATCGCTATTTTCGCCTTCATACAGCGCTCTGTGCTTGCTTCTTCTGTGCAAGCTGGAGAATTGCAAGCCGAGCTACTCAAGGCAAATGACAGCAAAAATAAATTTCTGTTTCGCCGTCTTCAAAACGATGCTGATGCAGTTGACCACCACTTGACCAATGCTGTTACGATTTTAAACAATTTTCACCGCGACGATAATGCACGCCATTTGTTTGGTAAAACGCAGCACTATCGCACAGTTTTTCAGCAACTTGCAGAAAAAATGCGTGAACGCGGGATGAACGAAAATTCCGGTGCCGAAGGTACGCTCCGCCATGCCATTCACGAGGCACAGAATATTGCAGCGCAATACCAGCAAAAGTCTTTTGAGATACTTCTTCTGCAAGCCCGGCGGCGAGAGAAAGACTTTTTTATGCGCAGAGACGATGCCTATATCAACGAAGTACGCCAGATAATCACACAAGCTATTGCCATTAACACCGCGTCAAACCTTGACGTGGCGCTCCGAAATCAACTTAATTACTACCTCAACACCTATCTTCAAGCATTTGAGCAAGCAACCGCGCTGATTCATTCGATGAAAATACTGGACGACCAGTTAAATAGCGAGATGGAGCATATCGAACCCTTGATTACCAACATCGTTGCTGTGCGGCAAGAGCGCTCGGCAATGGTGGAAAATATCGTATTATTGGTTGTCTTTTTTTGCTTACTCAGCAGTGTTGCTCTCGCCTTCGTCTTTGCCTACCTTATTGCCGAGCCGATAGCGGAGCTGGAACGCGCTGCCGAAAAAGTCGCCAAAGGTCAGCATGACATTACCGTCAAAGTCCGCAGCCGTGATGAAGTGGGGAATTTGGCAAGAGTTTTTAATACGATGACGGCGAATGTGCAACAGCGAACACGAGATTTGGAGCGGTCGTATAATGAAATTGCCAGCGCCAACACATTTATCCAGCATCAAAAAGAGCTTCTCGAAGAACAGACCATTGCCACACAACGGGCAAACTTAGAACTTTCCTCACTCAACGTGAAACTCAAGCGCTTCAATGCTGATTTAGAGCGGGCGAATCAGGAGAAAAATGAGTTTTTGGGTATAGCCGCCCACGACCTGAAAAATCCACTGATGGGAATGCGCGGACTCATCTCGCTTTTGCAACTTTCGAGCGACGAAATGACAAAAAGTGATGTCGAAGAAACCGCACAAATCCTGCAACGCTCCATTGAACGGATGTCCACGATTGTCAGCAATTTATTGGATATTAACGCTATCGAAACAGGCAATATGAAACTTGCCATTTCTCCTTTTGATCTCCGCGCCGTCCTTGCTGAAACTGTTGGAGATTACGCTATTCGTGCCGATGAAAAAGGAATAACGATATTTCTTGAAAACACCTTGGAAGACCAATCAGAGCCAAATGCACTCGGCGATACAGCCGCAGTACGTCAAATTCTGGACAATCTGGTCTCGAATGCCGTCAAATATTCCCCATCGGGAAAAAGAATTTGGGTGCGTTTGCTGAACAAAAACGACGCTCTTCGCGTGGAAGTGCAGGATGAAGGTCCCGGCTTGTCCGACGACGACAAGAAAAAACTCTTTGGAAAATTTGTCCGCCTTTCTGCGCAACCCACAGGGAACGAGCATTCAACGGGCTTGGGGCTGTCCATCGTCAAGCGCATGGTTGAGGCAATGAACGGGCGCGTCTGGTGCGAAGCGGAACTCGGCAGAGGCGCAACGTTTATCGTCGAACTGCCCGTCGCTGCTACGGTGGAAGTACCAGATTTTGCCTGATGTGCAATCTACTTCTCGCAGCCCGCCTTCAAAACCGCACATCTACTTGCATTATCAACTGTGCATCAGTATTGCTGTTAATTTGTGTTGCACCGCTTCCAATCACGCCAACGTCAAAACGACGAGTAACAGAGCCGCGTGCAGAGAAGATAATATTTTGCCACGGTTGTAATTCCACCATCACATATCCGCGCAAACCTTGTCCAAACAGCGCCGGATTGGAGAGCGTTCCGGCAATGGTGGTTTCGTACTGCCAGAGCGCTGAATCAAAACTTGCTGTCCGATACGCCACCATGCGCCCTGTAAGGCTCAACCACACAAACGGCGACCACGATGCGCCCAGAAAACCCAACATTCCCCATTCCGGGTCTTTATTGCCTTCGTAACTCACGTAAGCCGCTTCGTAGCGGGCTTGCAAGCGCAGATTGTCCGTACATTCCCACT
>JAAFHM010000338.1 GCA_013298375.1 Ignavibacteria bacterium
GCGTTGATGCGGCTACCAAGGCACGTGGCGTAAATCCACCATTCTGCGTGGCAAGTATCACGCCGTTGTCGCCGACAACCCAGCCACGAACAGGGTTTGCAAAACCAATTCCGTAGAGATGAGATTGTGTGCCGCTTTGCTGCGCTTCCCACGATGAGCCGCCATTGCGCGTTGCCAGAATAACACCATTATTCCCAACAGCCCAGCCTTGCTGCGCATCGGCAAAAAATATTCCCCTGAGTGCGCCGTCCGCCGGAACAAGCTGTCTGCGCCAACTTGCGCCGCCATCGGTGGTTTGCAAAACAACTCCCGCATCGGCATTGCCGCCGCAAACATAACCGATATTTTCATTAAGAAAAAACGCCCGAAGAAGATTGCTGCGTGTGCCGGATGCTTGTCGCGTCCAGGTTGTGCCAGCATTGAGGGTTTTGTAAATCACGCCGTCGTTGCCGACAACCCAGCCGAGATTGGGGTTGATAAAAACGACATCATTGAGCGCAGAATTTGGCGCGTCGGAAAAGCCGAAAAGGGGCGTTTGCCGTGTCCACGAGCGCCCGCCGTTGCTAGTGCGATAGATGCGGTTGATGCTTGGTGTGCGATCGTAACCATGCCGAATCCCGACCGCCCAGCCCGTGAGCGAATCCACAAAATGCACACCCAGCAAACTGTCATTCCCGCCAGCTTCGGTGAGCGTGAGTGGTTTCCACGTTGCGCCGCCGTCGTCGGTACGCGAGGTGCGCCCATACCATCCGGAGGCAAAGGCAACACGCTCATTCAACGCCGAGATTGCTTGATAAAATTGGCTTACACGTGAGGCTGTGTCTGGCAGGAGGGAGCTGATCGTCCAAAGACTGCCGCCATTGGTGGTGCGATTCATTAGGTATGTTCCCACCGCCAGAACAGTTTCTTTGCCCGTAATGGCGAGGTCGGTGAGAATGGAAATGCGGCTCGTACTGGCTTGCTGCCAGGAAATACCGCCATCGCGGGTGCGCCAAATCACGTAATGCTCACCGTTGATAGTCCGCGAACCGGGAAAAATGCGCGTCGTAATTGCCCAGCCGTTTTGTGCGTCAAAAAAATGAAAGTTCGATAAAAAGCCATTTTGCGGAACAGGAAAATCATTGGAAAGCACCCATGAACGCCCACCATCGGTGGTGCGATAGAGTCTGGCGTTTCCGGAACTTACCCAGCCAGTGCTTGGCGTGACAAAGCGCACAGCATCAAGGTCGTCATTCGTGTTGGGTGAGGGAACGCTCTGCTGTTGCCATGTTTGACCGCCGTTGGTTGTCGCAAGCAGTGTGTTGTTTTCGCCTGTCGCCCAGCCGATTTGT
Organism: Ignavibacteria bacterium; assembly: GCA_013298375.1. Classification (GTDB taxonomy): domain Bacteria; phylum Bacteroidota; class Ignavibacteria; order Kapaibacteriales; family UBA4661; genus PH2015. The sequence goes on from JAAFHM010000338.1 coordinate 1,332, forward strand.
GGGTTGACGAAATGAATATCGGTAAAGCCAATGTCCTCGCCGACTGGCACGGTAGCTTTTGTCCATGTTGTACCGCCATCACTGGTAGAGAAAATGCCGTCGCGGGCGGCGACAAAGCCAGATTGGGGGCCGACAAACTGCACATCATTCACCGTATTCGGCGAGGGAATACGCTGTTCTGTCCACGTTTGTCCTCCATTCACGGTGCGATAAACAACGCCACTTCCGCCTGCGGCTGCGCCATTGAGCGAGTCTGAAAATGAAACTGAACCGGAGAAAACTTGTGCGCTTTGTAGCGACCATGTGCGCCCGCCGTCTTGTGTGGCGTATGCGCCGCCGCGCCCACTTGTACTCACCGCCCAACCACGTCGGGGGTTGATGAAAAAAACATCGGAAAAATCCACAATGGCGTTACTTCGAGCGGCTTGCCATGTTGTGCCACCATCTTGAGTCGTGATGATGTTCCCAAGCTCACCGACCGCGCAGCCATTGAGTTCAGTCGAGAAAAATATGGCACGAAGCACCACGCCACGATAGAAAAAAAGCGAATCGGGGTTGGATTGGGGTAGTGGGCTTTGAAATTGCCAAGGAGTGAGATTCTGTGAGGACTGCGAGAAAAGCTGTACTGCCTGGCAGCAAAGCATTATGCCAACAAGGAGAAAATAACGGAACATAATAACCTTCTTTGGAAACAATTCATATCACGGCAAATGACTTGGATTGCAGTAAGATAGCATTGTTTTTTTGAATGGCAAAAATATGGGAATACAAAAAATATTCTTGATATCCTTATTGGGGGTTGAATTCAGGTTATCGGTGCGAAAAGCTGGGATGGTGCGCTTTCTAGGACTATCGGCAAAATCAGTCTCAAGCGTGTCATTCCCTGCAATTGTCCTAATTTTTCAACACGACGCTTGTTGAACCGATGATTTTTCGTAAATTTGCGGTCTGTATTACATTGTTTTATCTCATATTTGCCGCAAATCGTTATGTCTATTCACCTCGTCCGCCGCATAACAACTGCTTTGCTCGTGCTTGTCGCATCGGGCGCACTTGTTCTTTTCGCTACGGCAAAAACATCCACCAAGGAGACAACACCCATGACCACCTCTGCCGCCTCCATCTACGAATTTACCATGAATGATATTGACGGCAAAAGCGTCAAATTAGACCAATTTAAGGGGAAAGTAGTCTTGATCGTGAATGTTGCCAGTAAATGCGGTTATACGCCACAGTACGAGGGATTGGAAAAAATTTACAAGCAATACAAAGATAAAGGGTTTGTTGTGCTGGGCTTTCCGGCAAACAATTTCATGGGGCAGGAGCCCGGTTCGGAAGCGGACATTAAGCAATTCTGCTCTACAAAATACAACGTTACTTTCCCGATGTTTTCCAAAATTTCGGTCAAAGGCGACGATATGCACCCTCTCTACAAATATCTCACACAAGCCGCAAACCCTGCGGGTGACGTAAAATGGAACTTCGGCAAGTTTTTAATCGGCAAAGACGGTAAAATTCTTGCTCGCTTCGATTCCGGCGCAAAGCCCGAAAGCGCTGAAATACTTGCTGCCGTCGAAGGCGCATTACGTTAAGCAGCACTATGAAGACTCTCAACAGGAGTGCGAATGATCGTTCGCATTTGTGGGTAGCACAGATGTTTGCACTGCTGTGTTTCATGGGCATCGCATTTTCACTGCAAAGTTGCCAAACAAATCTGCGCCCCGAAACCCGCACCATGACTCGTGAATTAGAAGATTCATTAGCGGTATTTATGCAAATCCGCAATGATGAAGAATTTTTTCGTAAGTATATCGCCTTTAATGTCCGCTTCACGCTGCGGCACAAAATGGCACTCAATGACACCATTATCCAACGGGAACTGAAAGACGAATTAGCAAAAATGGCACTCGTGCAAGCTGCACAGCGCCGCATTGATGCAATTCAACAACAACAGTGACTCACTTTTTTATCGGCTTTTTTCACTCTATGCAGCATATTCTTCGTTGTACCATAGCCATTGTGTGTATGTGCTTTGGTACTTTTTCGCTTTCGGCGCAGTCCAAAAATGCACCCAAGCCAACCATTCCAAACTTTACTAAACCTGTTTTGATGTTTGACAACGCAACGGCACTTGTTGTTCCGCCATCAATGGCAGTTACGAACTTGGCGGTGAAGCTCCAACAAGAACGAGGATTAGCAGAGGAAATGGTGCCTCTCAAAGATAAAAAAGGCTTGCGTCGCATTGCGTTTATGGCAACGGGGAACGCGCAAACAAACTGCACTCCGTATGCTGATATGTATTTCAGCACCAAGGATAAATGGCTTTCGACCGAGGAGTTTTTTAGCCTTGATGCCGATACAACGCATGTTTTGGGGCGCTTGATAGCGCGTTTTTCAGCCGCTCTTGATGCAAAAGGCTACCGCATTGGTATTTGTGAAGAAGGTGGTAAAATGTCGCTTTGGCGAATTTCTACACCTGTTTTGACGTGGTATGAATGCGAAATTTTTAAAAAAAATACCGAAAACATCGCCCTTGCCATTGCACTCGACAAAGAGCCATTTCGCGCACCCAACCCCAATATTTACGGAACAGCATACTTCGATTTCAACGGCAATCTTGTGCGTGTTCAAGCAAAATCCAAAGTCAAACTCACGGCGAATTAACGGGTAATTGTACTTGATAATTTTTGCAGCCAAAGCACTCACTTCCGTGTCTTGAGACCTTTCTTCTCACCTCAATTTCTCCAATATGCTTCCAATTCCAGAAGTTCTTGCCGAAGAGCTTTCCCTTGCTATTTCCAACGTCCATAATGCACTCGAACTCTATGCCGAAGGCGCAACCGTGCCGTTTATAGCGCGGTATCGCAAAGAGCGCACAGGCGAAATGAACGAAATTGTTTTGCGGTCGCTTTTTGACCGTTTTGAGTATTTGACCGAGTTAGAAGACCGCAAAAAAACAGTGATGGATTCTATCAAGCTCCAAGGCAAATTGACTGATGAACTGGAACACCGCATCAATGCTTGTGTTCAAAAAAATGAGTTGGAAGATTTGTATCTGCCTTTCAAGCCCAAACGCCGCACCCGCGCGACAATCGCCCGCGAAAAAGGCTTACAACCGCTTGCCGATGCGATTGCTGCTATGAATCAACCTAATGCTGTCGCTACACCATTGGCGGAGCTTGCTGCGCCATATATTTCTTCGGAACTTGGCGTTAATACTGCGCAAGAGGCTTTGCAAGGCGCTTCGGACATTCTTGCTGAAGGTGTTGCGGAAAAGGCAGATCTCCGTGCAGCGCTTCGTTCCTATATTCTGAATAACGCTGTCATTTCTTCTTCGGTCAAGTCGGAATTTCCCGAAGGTACGACAAAGTTTGAGATGTATCGCTCCTACTCAGCATCTGTGCGTGAGATTCCACCGCACAATATGCTTGCTCTACGTCGTGGCGAGGCAGAGGAAGTTCTTACCCTCAATATTGAATTTGACGATGAGTACGTGCTGAAATATCTTGAAAGCAAGGAACTTCATACCGCGCACAACGAGGTTTTTTCTTTCTTCAAAGCTATGCTCAAAGACGCTTTTGAGCGCCTGATGAAATACACGCTCATTGGCGAAGTACGTCTCGAAAAGAAAATTGCCGCGGATGCAGCATCTATAGGCAACTTCGGCGAAAATCTTCGTAATCTTTTGCTTGCCAGTCCCGCCGGAATGAAGCCCACACTCGGTGTTGACCCTGGGTTTCGTACCGGATGTAAGGTTGTGGCGTTGGATTCAACGGGAAAATTTTTGGAGTACAAGGCTGTTTTCCCGCACCAATCCAAGAACGAGCGTGAACAAGCCGTCAAAACACTGATTTCGATGATAGAGCGCCATGCGATTGAACTTATCGCTATCGGCAATGGCACTGCCAGCCGCGAAACCGACGAGTTTGTGAGCGAGGTGATAAGCGCCCTTCAGACTGCAAAAAAGCCTATCAAAGTAACGGTGAGTGAATCGGGCGCATCGGTCTATTCAGCAAGTGAAGTAGCGGGTGAGGAATTTCCGACCTTGGATGTGACCGTGCGCGGCGCAATTAGCATCGGGCGGCGTTTGCAAGACCCGCTTGCCGAACTCGTGAAAATTGACCCTAAATCTATCGGCGTGGGGCAGTACCAGCACGACGTTGACCAAAAACTTCTCAAGAAAAAATTGGAAGAAACGGTCGAAAG
>JAAFHM010000278.1 GCA_013298375.1 Ignavibacteria bacterium
GTACCACTCACGTCGTATTTCTGCTCGGCGCTCCCTCGGTGTGATGATTATTCCGCAAACAGATGACTCATTTTGCGACCATGCTAAAACCCCTTGCCGAATAAAAACTTACAGCGCGGAAATACAACTGTCAATCGTACAAAAACAAAAAACTTCACAAAACGCGCCGCTTCTATTTGGTTTATCGGCTATTCTTGTGTAATTTTCGCGCTGTAAAAACGTCCATAGTGATAATGTGAAACTTGTCCTAACACGAGGTATTCTACCGTGAGCAAAGTCCAAGTCGAAATTTTAGGCATCTCTACCAGTCCGTCCAGCAATGGTGCGTATGCGCTTATTTTACAAGAATCCGATGGACAGCGTCGTTTACCCATCGTTATCGGTGCATTCGAGGCACAAGCTATTGCCCTTGAAATGGAAGGTATTCGCCCACCCCGTCCGATGACGCATGATTTAATGAAAATTTCTCTCGAAACCCTTGGTGCATCCTTGGTGGAAGTGATTATTAACGACCTCAACGACGGTACATTCTACGCACAACTGATTCTTGACTCTACCGCCGTTGAGATTGATGCTCGCCCTAGCGACGCAATCGCCCTTGCGGTGCGATTCCAAGCGCCAATCTATGTATCGGAGGAAGTGATCAACGAAGCCGGATTTATCCCTGAGGGGAATGATGCCGATGGTAGTGGCATTGATGACGATGATGATGAAAGCGATGCACTTCTTCGCGCCACTCGGAATGACGACGACGACGAGGACACGCTTCCTCGGAATCGCCCTGAACCAAAACAGCCTTCCAAACCCAAAACAAAATTGGAAGCACTCAAACAAGAGCTGGACAAAGCGATTGCACAAGAAGACTATGAAAAAGCTGCTACTTTGCGCGATGAAATTGCTGAACTTACGCAAGGCTGATGAAGCGGTTTTGAATATTTTTGAAAATTTTGCATTATTTTCTTGCATCTGGAAAAACAATTTCGTAATTTTGAGTCTTGCATCAAGCGACGTGCTGTTGTGCAGTTCGCCCTCAGCAAGCAGTCGCCGAAGTAGCTCAGGTGGTTAGAGCAATGGAATCATAATCCATGTGTCGGGGGTTCAAATCCCTCCTTCGGTACGAGTTGAACAACGGTTTCTCCCCTAACTGTTGTGTCAAGATGCTCATACCTGATATGACTTCGGTTGTATCGGGTTTTTTTTTGCCCTTTTTTCTCGATGAGAGGCGAACTGCGTTCGCACTCTTGTTAGACGACTACTCTTTTTCCGCCAAACAGCGCAATTCTGCCCTTGCCCCGCCTTCTTTGCGGTTTTCCAGCGAAAAATCAAATCCGTGTGCCGCCGCAATCTCCCGCACCAGCATCAATCCTATGCCCTGACCTGTTTCTTTCGTCGTGAAGAACGGCGTACCAAAATGCTCCGCATCTCTGGCGTGAAGCCCTTTGCCCGTGTCGTCCACAGAAATTATGACCAAAGATTCTTCCCGGCGCACCGAAAGCGTAAGCGTTCGTTCCGCCGCATCCTCTAGCGCCTCTACTGCATTTTTGACAAGATTGGTTAATGCTTGCTGCATCTGCACACGGTCGGCAAGAATGACGCACGTCCTTCCGCCCGCAACAACATGAAGAGCAATGCCATATGCTTTGCAAGCCTCCCCAAATAATGTTGCCGTCGTCATCAAGAGTTCATCGGCAATGCACCGTTGCAGCTTGAGTGCCGGAAGCCGCACAACGTGGGCATAATCGCGCATAAACGCCCCCAAATCGCTTAAACGCTCACTTGCAATACTAAGCGCTTCTCGAAAGTCGGTGCGCTCATCGTGCGGCATTTCCGGCAGAAAATAACGCTCGTAGTGCAATGCCGATTCCATCAATGATCGCGCCGCACCGATGGAATTATTTACCTCGTGCGCCAAAACCCTGATAATGCGCTGGTATGCGGTCTTTTCGGTTGCACGGAGTTCGACGGTTAATTCTTCAATCATAATAAGCAGATGCGGCACGCCCTTCTCCACAAAAAGCGCCTTCTGCACCTTGAAACGACGCGATTTATACGACACCAATGTCGAATCACCCGCATTCAAGCGCTTGAGTGGTTCGGCAAAGGGAGCAAGCACGTCATCCAAGAGCTTCCCGACAGCATTTTGCTCATCCAGCCCAAGTATTGCCGACAATGCAGGGTTCACCGAAAGCGTGGACATGGCTTCATTGCAAAGCGCAATGCCGATGGGCGAAGCGTTAATCAGCATTTGAAGCAATATACCTTTTTCTTCCACACGAATACGCTCGGCGCGAAGCGTTGTGAGCATCGTATTATAGACGGCAATGAGCGCATCTGTTTCCACCTGTCCTGTTGGCAATAATGTCGTTGAAAAATCGGTCTCGCGCAGGAAATCAGCACTTGATCGCATCAACCGCAGAGGTTCGTACAACCGTTGAAAAAGCAGAATCATACACGATAGCGACAATGCACAGCCCAATTCAACCGCAATAATCCACAAGGGATCTATCTGCCAAAGCACGTATCCAAGCGCTCCGGCGACGAGAATATGCAAGAGAACAAGATAGGCGATAAATTGTGCGCGAAGCGTTGGATTGTTCAGCATAGTTCCTACAACTGACGAAGAAGCGTGATTTTTGCAATACCCTGTTGCTGAATAATGCGCTCGCCGCCTGTGCCAAAGGGCGCATCATTGCTGTTGAATACGAGAAAAATAAATGATAACGGCAGATATTCCCACGACAAACGAGCATTCCAAACAGCCCGCCCCGCAGCGCTATTCCACTGATAAAATCCAATAACCTGTACTTGCGGATTCAGTGCCAGTCGTGCATTGGCGGTAAAAAGGTGTGTGTCGAGATTTGTTTTCATTCGCCCCACGCCGCGAATCTGGTTAAACTCGTAACTGGCAGAAAGTTCAATATTGGGAATAGGTGCAAAACGGATTTCACCGCCAAAGGTATTGAGCGCCCCATCAAAGTACGCGCCTGTTTGATACCGAAGGCTACCACCAAGCATTGCCGATTGGTCGGTACTGAGCGCAAAGCGATGACGAGTGTAGGTATAAAGCCCGTCAGCAATGGCAATGCCAAGCGGCTGAAACGTTGAATCCACCATTTGCCAAGCCTGTTGCGGGCGGTATTCTATTTCCGCCCCATCTTGGAAGGTTAAAGAAAAAAGCGATGCTTGAACGTCGCCCTGCAAAAAGCGCCCGTCTGCCGTCCAGAACCAATCCACATCACCATCGGGCGAATAGCTGCGGATCCAAGAAGGAAGCCATTCCGGACGCAAATCAAGTTCAAATTCCGGATTGGCATTGATGTAATCTTCAAACCCCAGAAATCCCGTGCGTGAGGTGTAGGAGCGGCTCATATACTCGCCTTGTACGCCGACATATCCCCACGTATCGGTAATTCCCGTCCATCCGGCAGCAGCAAGCCCTCTTCCCAAAACGGGGTCAACGCTGAGGGAAACCATTCCTGCTGCACCCCAGAGTTGCGACGGGCGATATACGCCGTCAATCGTTGCCGTACCGCTCAAAAGCGACGTTTCCCGTGTGCCGTCCGCACGAGTAAATGCCTCATCTTGGCGGAGCGTGATAAGACCGCCGATTTTGCTCTGCTCACCCACATTTTTGCTGTACCGCGCGACACCAAACCAACTTGCTGGCGAGTTGGCTGTGCCGCGTTGCCGCATTGCCAGAGCGCCGATATTTTCTTCGGGCGTTTGAGCGAGATAGCGCAACCCCGCATCAATTGGGACAGGAGCGCCAACATTGTCCAAACCGATACTTCGGCTGAAAAATGGTTGAATGCGGTCGAAGCCCGTATAAAACGTTTGGGCATTTTCCAGAAAAAACTGCCGTCGTTCCGGGAAAAACACGGAAAAACGGCTTAAATTCACGACTTGACGGTCAACGTCGGCTTGCGCAAAATCGGTATTGATGGTGGCTTCCAGCGTGGAATTGGGCGTAATTGCCCATTTCACCTCGCCGCCGGGCTTAAAAACAGCGTTGGGCGCATCATTGCTGCCCTGAACGGTGCGATTGACTTCCGCCAGCAAATATGGGTTCACCAGCACATTTGCGGTTGGCGGCGGTGGCGCAATATTGATGAGAAGCGCTTCATACACCATTCTGTCCGGCGTATAGGCTCTGGGGACTGGTGGGAAGGTCACGACCTCAAAATTACGCCGCAAACCGCGTGAAAACGTGATTCCCATGCGTGAACAATCGTCTTTGTAGCGGAGGGTTTTCCACGGAATTGCCATTTCGAGCGTCCATGCGCTATCGCTCAGACTTGTGCGGGCGAACCAGAGCGCGTCCCAATCAACATTTTCCGTATATTCTCCCCCAAATTGGCGGTCACTTTGCGCACCATTGGGCGTGACGTAGAATCCGAAAGAGTTGCGTTTATCGAGGTAGCTGTCGATGTTCACACCAAAGAAATCATTCTGCTGCAAGGAAAAATCTCGCCGCATATTCTGAACGCGAATACCGTATTTACCGATACTATCGCGGCAAACAGCGCTGATGTAGAGAAATTGCGCATCGTAGAGAACGCGCACAACCGTCTCATTGCTTGGCGCAGCACCTTGAACGGGGTTTTGCTGGAGAAAACCATTGTACAGCGTTGCAGACCGCCATGCCTCTTCCGAAAGGATACCGTCAATAGTCATCGGTGCGGTAACGCGATTGGCAGAGACTTCAGGCGGTATTTCGGGCGGAAGAAATGCCTCTTGCGCAAAAAGAGTATCGCCAAAGGCGCATAGAATCAGGGAAAAAAGGCAGCGTAGTAAGAAATTTTTCATGCAGGAACGGAATGATGCGGTTTGACATAGCCGTAAGCACAATGCCGACAGCCGGATTTGCAGCAATAGCCGCGCTGCTCGTGTTTTAGCCGTGTGAAGACGATGTATCCGGTTGCGGGATCGCGGTAGTGGAAATCGCCTCGTGCGCAGGCTTCGGTGTGGAGATGGTCGCAAAAGGCTTTGTAGTCAAGGTCGGTGGTGTCGTGTGTGGTCATAGGTTTTGCAGATGTTGTTCAAGAAGTGCTGCAAAATTACGGAGAAATTCGTTGCGAAACACGGGATATTTGCATAGATTTCTTGTCTTATATCTTCTGCCACCACTATTGGACGACATCAGCAGTGTAATGGCGTTGAAATCCCTCAATCACTGTAACGGAGAAACTATGACCAACAAGCAAGCCGATGAACTGCAACTACAAATCAAACAAATCAAAGCGGCTCTGGCGGCTGATAAAAAACGCTGGGGCGGTGTCCATGACGATAGCGGAGGGCTTCGTTACTTACCTTTACAATACTACATCAAACTTGGCGATTGGAATGGCGGGATAAAATACCTCAAATGGTTCGATAAGAACTTTCCTGACGACGTAGGCTTTGCCGATTTTCTCTTTGAGTGGACAATTATTCTCTTTAAGTCGGGTGACATCAAACAAGCAAAACAAAAAGCGTTTTCCGTGTTCTGTGCCAATACCTACGTTTTTGATAAATTTTTTGGCAAACCAATTGTGCCGATTGATAAATACGAAGGCTCTAATATCGCCGTGCCAACGTTCACTAACTACTTCCACTATTCATGCGCCCAGCCAGACCTTGCCGATTTCGCTGACTGGCTCAACCAATTCACCTCGACAGAAAATTTTATTGCGACAAGTGAAGAATTCATTGCCATTTATAAACAATTAAAAACGGAGAAAGATAGAGAGGCGAGACGTACTCTTCTCGAACAGGCACGACAACTTCAAGAACGGTTCTATCATAGTCAAGAGTAATAATGAAGCGTATTAACAAGCAGAGTTTAGAAAACGCCTATCGCCTGTTTGAAAGCGGCGCAATAGACAATATTGAGGTCGGCACAACCAGAGGCTTACAGCAAATACACACGTACTTGTTTGGCGGCTTGTATGATTTTGCAGGACAGATACGCACCAGCAACATCTCGAAAGGTAATTTTCGATTTGCAACCGCACTATATCTGAACGAAATTTTAGTGAAAATTGAACAAATGCCCGAACACACTTTTGAAGAAATTCTTGCCAAATATGTCGAAATGAATATTGCTCACCCTTTTATGGAAGGCAACGGCAGAGCGATGCGGATTTGGCTTGATATGCTGCTTAAAACAAGACTGCAAAAAGTGGTAAACTGGCAGTTTGTCAGCAAGGAATTATACTTGCAAGCCATGGAACGCAGCCCCATTAACGATTTGGAATTGCGAACCTTGCTGATGGCTCATCTCAGCGATGAAATTAACAACCGAGAAATCATGTTCAAAGGCATTGAGCAATCCTACTACTACGAAGGATACGAAAAAGGAAATGACGACTAATCCCCAAACATTTGCCACCGCGTAACACAACAGAAAATGGTCATAGCCAATCCACTATACGATGTCGTGTTCAAACGCATGATGGAGAACGATAAAGTCGCAAAGTTCTTCATCGGAACGCTCTTGGAACAAACGATCGAATCGGTCGAAGTACAGCCGCAAGAATTCACGT
>JAAFHM010000374.1 GCA_013298375.1 Ignavibacteria bacterium
AACCGAGACAACAAGCGCCCAGAACTGAATGGAGTACATCGAAAGCAAGGAACGAAGCGCGTGCATGAGGTTGTCAATATCTTGCCCTTGTGTGTCAACGATGAGTTTGAACGAACTTGCGGCATTGACCATCAGCACACCAATCACCGCGAACAAGACACCACCAGCTACGCCCGTTATAATGGCGAATACTCCGGGATTGATAAGGGCGAGAAAACTTTGCAATATTCCCAGCACAATAAACGCAATACCCACAGTGCGCAACTTAGAGGCAAGATTGGAAAAAAGCGTGTTTTGTTCGGTGCTAAATTCGTAGTGCATGGTCATGCCTTGAAAGTGTGAGAAAATAAGAGAAATATACGCAAAATTTAGACGAGAAGGTTTGGCGAAGAGTAAGTTGTTCCAATGGACGGCGGCGCAGCCTTGCTCATGCCCATACCGTTACTCTGCTGTTTGCCTTGAGACATCACGCCGATATTAAACTGCCGGACAATCGCTTCCAAATGCACGGCTAATTTACTAACATCCTCGACGGCATGAACAATCTGAATAATTCCCGCCGACGTACTTTCGGTGATAGCTTTGATAGTTTCGGCATTGCGCAAGACTTCCTCGCTGGCTTGTGACTGCTCTTCGGTAGCGGCAGCGACTTGGAGAATCGCATCGGCAACACCACGTGAGCGCTCAACAATGCCACTTACAGTGGATTGCGCTCTGTCGGCAGATTCTTTGCCGCGCCGCACCTCGCTAATACCGCGCTGAATCGTCTGCACGGCTTCTTCGGTCGAGGCTTGGATATGCTCAATCATCTCGGTAATGCGTTTTGTGGCTTTGGTCGTCCGCTCGGCAAGTTTACGAACCTCATCGGCGACAACAGCAAAACCTTTGCCCTGCTCTCCGGCACGTGCCGCTTCGATAGCAGCGTTCAGTGCCAGAAGATTTGTTTGGTCGGCAATTTCGTCAATTACTTGGATAATTTCACCAATTTCTTGACTTTGACTGCCAAGTTGTCGCACGGTTTTTGCCGAAGCCTCGACAATACTTGCCACATTGGTAATATCTTTTGCTGTTGACGCAAGCACTTCTCCGCTTTTTTCTGCCAACTCGCCCGCATCTTGAGCAGAATTGGAAACCATGACGACAAGCCGCGAATTATCGTTAATACTTTGACTCATTTCCGCAATCGCCGAGACTATTGAGGAAATTTCATCGTGCTGCCGCCGCGCTCCCGCGGAGATTTGACTGCTGCTTGCCGCTATTTGTGTGCTGGCGCTAACGGTCGCATTGACGGCTTCATAGACTTTTTCGACGGTATTGCGAAGATTGCCGGCGGCTGTGGTGAAGCCCTCGAAGAGTGCGCCGATGTCGTCTTTGCGGTCGTGATGCAGCCGCACAGTCAAATCACCATGCGCAAACTGCTCCATTTCTTTGAGCAAAACTTGTGTGCTTTTAGCAAGGTAGGATCGCTGAATTTCGGAATCGTGGACGGCTTCTTCCACTCGTTTTTGGATGGTTGATTTTTCTGCCCGAAGCTCACCAACGCCTGTCTTGATACGGTCTATCATCGAATTGATCGACGAAGCCAGTACTGCAAATTCATCATCGCCCGTAATGGAGGATTGCGCCGTCATGTCGCCTGATTTGACGCGGTTTGTCGTCTCGACAAGATTGGTAACGGACGATTTAATATCGCCCAGAATACTGTGAACAATGAGCATAATCAGCACCAGAATTCCCGCCACAACCACCACATTGATAATCAATTTTGAGCGAAAACCCTCGATTCGTGCATGGAACAGTGCATCTAACTCATTGACGGAATTGTACCACAGAGCATCACTTGTGCGAATATAAGCACTGGCAACCATTTCCAAATCAGCAATGGTGAGTTGCGTGAAATCGGTCATAATAAATTTTTCTTGCGTGGCATTCGCAAATGCTCGTTTGTCGGCAAGATGTTTTCGCAATCCCGCATTAAGTTTGGGCTTGAGATTGCCGAGAGGATTATTGTCGTAGGCGGTAGCAAAATCGCCCTCCAATCCCACCGTATGAGCGCTCATCAGCACGAGCAGCACTTTTGCATCCGAACGGTCATTCGGCGAAGCCAAACCGCCCCGCAAGGTGCGTTCGATACCGAATACCGATTGATGCACAAGGTCAACATCGTCCATGAGGCGGATCAAAACAGCATCCATGAGGTAATATGAATCCAGATCGGGGTCAAGAATGAGGTTGGATTTGTCGCCCACCCAGACGATGAGAGCGCGGACTTCCGCAACAAGCGCGTCATGCTCAGATTTGCTTTGGTCGGGCGTGAGTGAGGGCGCTTTGTCGTTCAGAATTTTCCATATATTTTCGATCTTCGCCGCCCGCCCACCAATCTGCAAGGAGGCATTGTAGCGCTCGTCTTGCTGACGCAGTTCTTTGAGTAAGGATGTGATGTTGGCTGCCGTTTTGCTGAGGAGTTCTTGTGCTTCGCGGTCGTTATTTGCAGTACGCAAGGCGTAGAGCCTGTGATAGGACGATTGTGTCAGCAAACCTCGCAATGGGCGTAAAAAGTTATCACCTTCGATTTCTTTTTGGGCAAATTCGATACCTTTGTTTGCTTCTTGGATAAAAAAGAACATTAACAGTGCAATAGGTATCATGAACCCCACAATGACCACAGAAAATTTTTTGGTCATGGACAGATTATGCAAAAACGTCATGGTGTGCCTCGTCCGCAAGATGGTGAGAAAGATACAGTCTGAAATACCGCTATGCTTAGGCATTACATCAATTTGTATGCCTAAATTTATTGTCAATCAACCTGAACAACAACAAATGTTGTACCCTCATAACAAAAATTCCCTCAGAAAAGTGCTGGAAAATACGATTAAACGATGATTTATTCCAAGAATTTTTGCCATATTTTGTGCGCTTAGATGAGAAAAATTTCCCCCAAAAAAAGCAGCGTATCATGGTGAGAAAAACATGAAAAATTTCCATCTTTCTTGTATCTTTGTTGCGCATCCCGACAACAATGCTTCATTTTCTCCACTTTTGATTGTATAAAACTGCTATGAGTCTTGCCACTGCTGCATTTTTCGTTTTTGCTGTCGGCGCAATCGCCACGGCAATTCTGATGATAACACGCAAAAGTGCCATTCCTGCTGCACTTTGCCTCATTACACATTTCTTCTGCCTTTCGGGGCTGTATCTGACGCTGCAAGCGCAGCTTTTGGCAGCGCTCCAAATTCTCGTTTATGCAGGTGCAATCATGGTTTTGGTCGTGTTTGTTATCATGCTCTTGAATCTGGGCGATGAAGCAAAAGCCGTCAAGCAATCGCAATTACGCTCCGTGCTGATACTCGTGGCGGCGGGCGTGATGGGATTGCAACTCTTCGCCTTCCTTTTGGCGCAGCAAAGCGGTCGTGCCGAACTTCCTCCAACAGCAATGTTGGTCGGTAGTGTGGGTGAGTTAGGCAGGGTTTTATACACGGAATATTTATTTCCCTTTGAAGCCGTTTCCCTCTTGCTTCTTGCTGCTGTTGTTGGTGCGGTGGTTATCTCAAAGCGGCGCTTGGAAGATTGATAGCTTATTATTGCGCTTTTGCTTACATCAATTTTATCTCATACAACACTCAACTTGTAATAACCATCATGCCACAAACTATCCCTCTCGACTACTATTTGCTGCTCTCTGGCGCACTTTTTACCATCGGTGCAGTTGGCGTACTAACGCGCCGCAATGCGATTATGATGTTCATGTGTATCGAACTCATGCTTAATTCCGTCAATCTCACACTGGTCGCGTTTTCCAGTTATCTGGGCGATTCGGCAGGGCAAATTTTTGTCTTTTTTGTGATGACCGTCGCGGCGGCAGAAGCAGCCGTCGGCTTGGCAATTATTCTGGCGCTTTTCCGCAATAAACAGACCGTTTATGTGGATGAAGTCAATTTGATGCGCTGGTAATTTCTGAACCTGAGTGACGATGTCTCGGAGTTGAAGTTAAGAGGGACGGGAAACAGTCGCTCACTTTTCCGAACAGCGAATTTTCATCTCCGTAAAAGCGAAAAATCTACAATGTATGCAGTTATTTGAATGGGATGATGCGAAAGCACAGAAGAACTTTGTGAAGCATGGAGTTACTTTTTTTGATGCTTCTACGGTGTTCGGGGATGTAAAGGCTTTGCGGTTTTTCGACGTTAAGCATTCACAGGTTGAGGATAGGTGGTTGATAATTGGAAAATCCATATCTGGTTATGTTTTGGTGGTAGTTTATACCGAGCGTCAACCAAATACCCGTATTATTTCAGCAAGAAAAGCCAATCTTAACGAAAGAGAGCAATATGAAATCCAATCAAAACCCCAACCATGAAACTGAGGAAGATGATTTAGACATTCCTGAGTTTGATTTTGATAATGCCGTTCCTAATAAGTTTGCTGCGCAGTATGCTGGCGGTGTTGCTTATGAGATTTTAGCTTTGGATGGCGTAAAGAGAAAATTTGTTCAACTTGATGATGATGTTGCTGATACATTTCTTTCTTCAAAATCAGTAAATGATGTTCTTCGTCTAGCTATGATGCAAACCAGTCAGAAAGCGGCGTAAGCAAAGTAATACCATTTTGAGTTGAAAATCATGTGTTCAAATATTTGTGCAACCAGTAAACAAGCTGCTTACACATCTTGCAAGTACACGAACATCAGGTCAAAATGGTATAAGGTAGAAAATCCTGCCGCCACTACTATTCCTTCTCAAAAAATACAAAAACCCAGTTGTTTCCACCGCGAAGGTTGGCGACAACTGGGTTTTCGCTAGATTGCTTGATAAACGATTACTTCAACAACATACCGCCTTTGCTCACAAAAAACGGCACAAACACAAGGCTAATGATAGCCATAAGTTTGATAAGAATATTCAACGACGGACCCGATGTATCTTTGAATGGGTCGCCGACGGTATCACCAACAACAGCCGCTTTATGCGTGTCCGAGCCTTTGCCGCCCAGTTGCCCAGTTTCGATATACTTTTTCGCATTGTCCCATGCGCCGCCCGAATTTGCCATCGAAACAGCCATCATCACGCCGGAAATAAGCGAGCCAATCAGCAAACCAGCAAGCATTTTTACGCCAAAAAATGTACCGACCAAAAGCGGTGTC
>JAAFHM010000580.1 GCA_013298375.1 Ignavibacteria bacterium
TGCGTACACCAACTGCCCGCGCACGGTTTGTGTACCGCGCTGTTGCTAGATTGGTGTAGTTGATACACGCCAAACCAAGAATTATTGCTAAGACTACCGCAAGGAAATTCACGGACGCCTGCGCACCTTCATCCACAAGGTGAATTTGCGTAAGCGGGTGCAATGCTAAGGCTACGGGAATATCTTTTGCAAGTTTATTTTTGAGCGTGGAAAGCTGTGTTTGTGCGGCTTCGCGGGGTGTTCCTTCTTTCAAAAGAACATATGTTAAAAATGGATTCCAAAACAAACTCTTGAATCCATCAGGCATTGCAAATTCTCGCTTCACTGTTTCCATTGATCCGAGAATTTCAAATTGCAAATGCGATTGAGACGGCACGTCACGCATCACGCCCGTAATTTTCATATCAAACTTATTGTCCACGCGAATTACCTTACCCATTGCATTCACCGTTCCGAAATACCGCTTGGCTGCTGTTTCGGAAATCACCGCAGAGTACGGTTCTTTGAGCGCTGTCTCCATATTTCCTTGCACGAGCGGGAAATCAAAAATTTGGAATACATTAGCATCGGCAAATTTCACCGTTTTGTCATACACTTGCTTTGTACCTACCGTAAGCAATATTTCCCCAAAATGCTCATAAAACCTTGCTCCGGCTTCAATTTGTGGAATATCTTGTGTAAGATAATCTAACCATCCGGGAGCAGTATTTTCGGGTGCTTGACGCTTTTGATCCCACTGCGTGAAACGGTAGATTCTATCAGCCTTTGTGTGAAATCTATCAAACGAAATATCGTCAGCAATATGCAGTGCTAAGAGGAGCGTACAAGTCAGCCCCAACGCCAAGCCGATGATATTGATTGTGGAGTACGATTTCTGCCGAAGAAGGCTTCGGAGCGCGATTTTGAAGTAGTTTTGAAGCATATTCCGCATTCCTTTTGAAGTGGTGATATTGGACTGTTATATTTTGATTTATGAAACCGCCATCGTAGATTGCAATAAACAATCTTCTCAAACCAATTTTTGACCATCATGGACGCGCTAACCGAAGAAATTGTTCACTATCTGGAAGCACTTTCAATAACAAAAAAACGTGCTGTCTTAGAACTTGTGAAGCCCGCAAAAAACGACGCTTTGTAATCAGATTCTTGGGAAAAACGCTGGATAAATGCCCCTCAAATGACAGAAGAAGAAGAGCGAAATATCATGGCAATTCACGAAGAACTCAACAGTTTGCAATTCTAGAAATGAAACTCCCGCCTATCCTTGTTGATACTTCGTTGCTGATAGATTTTTTTCGTAAGAAGATTAAAACGAAATCAGAGCTTTTTCGATTAAAGCAGCAATATTCCATTTCAATATCGGTCATCAGTTTGTACGAATTCAAGATTGGCGCAAATGCTGAAAACCTGAAGGAATACCAAGCAATTTTATCGGATATTGCGATTCTACCGCTTACCGAACCCTGCATCGAAGAAGCAATCACTATCTACAACACCTTGAAACGGCGCAATGAGCGTATTGGACTTGCCGATACACTCATCGCTGCAACCGCCTCTGCGAATGCTTTGCCGATTGCTACGCTCAACAAAGAGCATTTTTCGCGCATTGAAAGCCTGTCGTGCCTCGACATTGCTCAAAGCTCATAGAACCTCATTTCTTCATTTATTCGCTTCTCAGCGATTTCACGGGATTCGACTGCGCAGCACGCCAAGACTGACTGGCAACAGTAGCAAGAGCCACTACGATAGCCGCAGCGCCCGCCCAAGCAAACATCCACCACGATAATTCCACCTTGTACGCAAAATCCTGAAGCCATTTGCCCGCAAGCCAGTATGCAAGAGGTGTTGCGATGACAATAGCCGCGACAACCAGTTTCAAAAAGTCTTTCGAGAGAAGCCCGATAATGCTTGCCACCGACGCGCCTAAAACCTTGCGAATACCAATCTCTTTCGTGCGCGATTCCGCCATAAACGCCGCCAAGCCAAACAATCCCAAACACGCAATACCAATCGTCATCGCGGTAAAAAAGCCCATGACTTTCCCTAAACGCTGCTCTGCGCGGTAATGACGTTCAAATTCCGTATCCATAAACGAATACTCAAACGGCACACCGCCTGCCATGCGCTTCCACTCTTGTTCCAATGCCGCCATTGCTGCTTCGGTTTGTCCGGCACGAATACGAACCAGCATATTGGAACCCCGAATATTGTAGCTTTTGGAAGCACGATGAAATACGGCAAACGGCTCAATAAAAGCATGAAGCGATTTCACATTGAAGTTTTTCATCACGCCGATAACCTTGTACTTTGGTTGATTTTCCCCGCCCGGATATAGGATATACTGCCCTATCGGGTCTGCCCAACCAAGCCTTTTTGCCGCTTCTTCGTTAATCAATATCCCTTCTTGACATTCTGCCGGAGATGCCGAAGTGAAATTATGACCTAAAGCCATCTCTATTCCTAACGTTGGAAGCAGATGTTCATCGGATAAATATGACGAAAGCGTGAGGTCTTTGAGAGCAGACTGTTCAGGTTTGTAGAAATCAATAAATGCCCCACGCCCGGGAACGCTCGTCGTCAGACTTGCGCTCATAATTGAAGAAGGCGACAGAAACGATTGTCTCAGGCTTTCTGCTTGCGCACCCAATTCGGCGGTATTGTCAAGAATAACAACGTTTTCTTTGGTAAACCCCATATTTGCTGTTCGCACGAAATTCAGTTGCGTGTAAACAATCGTTGTACAAGCAATAAGGGCAATCGAAACGGCGAATTGAAATATCACTAAACCATTACGAACCGCACCACTCCTCACTCCTAAGCGAAGTTTGCCCGAAAGCACCGCCACGGGCTTCACCGAAGAAAGGTAAAAAGCCGGATATGCTCCCGCAATAATTCCAACCAAGACCGTCAAACCAAGTGTTGTCAAGACAAGCGCAGGGTTTTCGATAAAATTCAGCGACAGCGTTTTACCGGAAAAATCATTGAATGACGGCAGCACCAATTCCACCAAACAAAGCGCTACAATCATAGCGATAACGCTGACCAAAAACGATTCTGCCAAAAACTGCACAATCAAATTTTCTCTTGATACCCCAAGAGATTTGCGGATACCGACTTCTTTTGCACGGCGTGCAGACCGCGCCGTTGCTAGGTTGATGAAGTTAATACACGCCAGCACTATTATCAAAACAGCCACAGCCGAAACAATAGTAACCGTTTGAATACTCCACACAT